>NZ_DAHVHY010000009.1 GCF_027322205.1 Acidithiobacillus sp. | reverse complement strand
CGCTATCATCAGAGTTGCTGAAATATAATGCTGCAGTATGTTTAATATCTCGTGGTTTATCTCTGTCCATAAACCACGGAGAACAGCGGTGTCACTGGCGTGCATGGATTTAATGCCTTAGCGCCACTATGCGGCTGGGGTCGCTGAAAGCCATCATCCAGTATAAAAACAATGACGGCCGTTCAGGACGGCAGGGGACGAAAGTGAACAGCCGCCGGGATTGTAATGCAACTTCACATGGTCTCGATCTCTTGAGAATGTGGTAGCACTAAAGGGAGAAATTACGGGTTGATGTATTGAAAATTAACCGAATAGCTTCTGAGTGATACCTGCAACGTGGCGCCCCTGGAAGTGGGCGATGGCCAGTTCATTAGCGCTGGGCTGGCGACTGCCATCGCCCTTGGCGAGGGTCGTGGCGCCATAGGGTGTACCACCACTGATCTCGTCCATATTCATGAGCTCCTGGCAGCTATAGGGGACGCCTACCACGATCAGGCCCTGATGAAAAAGAAAGCTGTGAAAAGACGTAATAGTCGTTTCCTGGCCGCCGTGCTGAGTGGCCGTACTGGCGAACACGCTGCCGACCTTGCCCACCAGTTTACCTTCCTGCCAGAGATTGCCGGTACGGTCGAGAAAATTGCGCATCTGTCCGCTCATGTTACCGAAGCGGGTCGGTGTGCCAAAGATGATGGCATCATAATCCGCCAGATCATCGGGGTGGGCTTCTGGAGCCGCCTGACCGGTCTTGGCATGCATGGCGGCCAGGGTTTCTGCCGGCATGCTTTCGGGCACCCGCTTGATATCCGCCGTCACGCCAGGGACTTCCCGGGCGCCCTCGGCGATGGCCTGGGCCATGGTTTCAATATGACCCCAGAGGCTGTGATACAGCACCAGTATTTTGCTCATGATGAACTCCTCGCGTCAGTGAATATTGCCGGCCCAGTAAAGACCATTTAGTATGGTTTGTGAAGTAGGTACGGATGAGTAACCATGACCCGAAAAACCAAACAAGAAACCCCATGCCCCATGGATGCCCTGCTCCACCTGCTGATGGGGCCATGGACCACGGTTATCCTGTGGACTCTGAGACAGCGCGGCCCACTGCGTTTTGGGGTACTTAAACGGGAAGTGCGCGGCATCTCATCGCGCATGCTGACGGAGCGCTTGCGCACCCTGGAGGAGGCCCGGATCGTCTTCCGGGAGTATTATCCCAGCATTCCTCCGGAAGTGACCTATGGCCTGACCCGGCGTGGACTGGAATTGCGGGAAGTGCTGGACGCGCTGGATACACTGGCGCGGCGTTGGGATGCCGAAGACGCGAATGGGGAAGTAATACCCCGGGAGCCATCCCGTTAATACCTAAACGTTATCGAGATTGCCGAAAATCTATGAAGCCACCCAAGGGGGGGGTTGGCATCCCGTATCCTTCCAGTTGCAGCATCAAATCATGCCTGAGCAGTTGGTGGAGATGCTTCCTGATGCACATCCAGAAAAAGACCATGTGGTGCTTTCACCCGCCAGCCACTCTGATCTTTGACTGCCTCGCACCAGTAACAACAACAGTGTTTGTATATGGTACAGAGTATGGGAAATGTCAAGGTATGGGCGCAATCATCCAGACGGCCATATGGTTTTATGCTGCTGCAACAGTGCCAGAAAGGCCCTGGCGCTGTGACTGGGTGCCCGTCGGTGTAGCACCGTCAGCCGGTGACGAATGAGGGGTGCGGTAGGACGGGTCCCAAGTCCAGGTTGCTGGTCAGCATCATTCAATGCAGAGACAAAGCTGACGCCCAATCCACAACGCACGGCATCGCGGATGGCGGCGAGGCCACTCAGTTCATAGCGAATTTCGGGATAAAACCCTTCCGCTTTGAGTGCCTGCAAGGCATGTTCACGGATGCCGGAACCCTCCTCCCGCCACACCAGCGATTCCTCAGCGAGGGCTCCTAAAGGCACTGGCTTCTGCTCCAGCAACCAACGGTGTCCGGTGGGGACGAGCAGCACGATTTCCGTCTCCACCAGTGTTTCCTGCTGCCAGTCGCTGACACCGGTCAGGGGTGTATCGTCTTCCACAAAAATCAGATCGGCCTGATCGCGCATCTCCTTGGCGGCGCGGCTGTTGGTGGTGATCAGGCGGACCGCGACGGCAGGATATAGGCGCTGGAAGTTGGCGATGGCGCGGGGGAGCAGGGTTTCGGCATTGCTGTGGCTGGCGATGAGGGCCAGGGAGCCACGCAGCAGTCCTTCCGAGTCCATGCACAGGGCGCGTGCATCTTCCAGCGCGGCCTCAATTTGTTCGGCAATGCGGAGCAGGGACAAGCCTGTGGGGGTAGGAGCGATACCATGCCGGGCGCGGTGGTACAGCGGTTCTCCAACCAGTTCCTGCAATTGTTTGAGGCGATGGGAGACGGCGGGCTGGGTCATGAACAGCGCGTTCGCCGCCGCATGCAAATTGCCGTTACGTGCGGCCTGCGCCCAGACCAGTAAGAGGGCAGGGTCTATGCGTCCCGAAGCCATACTATTCTCCCCTTCTTTCAGAAATTACCGTGGGTTATTTCTCAGATTAGAAAATAGCATTAGAGATGGGTTCTGCTCAAGTCTATGCTTTATGACAATCAGGACGCTACAGAGAGAAGCTGGATCATGACCCTATTTGCAGACGCACCCAAAAGTGACCCCCGGGAAATTATTCGCCACTTCACGCCCAACTGGTTCGCCGCCAATATGGGTACCGGTATTCTCGCCCTTATGCTGGCAGAATTTCCCTATGGGCGTTGGGGGCAACAGCTTCTGGCACAAGGCTTGTGGGGTATTAACGTCCTCTTTTTTGTGCTGTTTGCTTTGCTTTTCGTGGGAAGGGCGATTTTCTATCCAGACAGTTTCCGGCGTTTATTTCATCATCCCATTCAGTCTTTGTTTATTGGTGCCATTCCTATGGGCTTTGCCACTATTGTGAACGGCATGATCATTATCTGGCCAACCAGCGCGAGTTCCATCGCGATTACAGAAGTGATGTGGTGGGTGGATACGGTCCTGGCCGTGATTTCAGTGCTGCTGGTGCCTTTTTTCATGTTTACCGTACACGAACACCACATTGAGCAGATGACCGCAGCCTGGCTATTGCCCATTGTGCCACCGGAAGTGGCAGCGGCCAGCGGTGGCTTGCTGGCCCAGCATCTGGCGCCTGCCGCCGGTACTGCGGTGATCTATGTCAGTTATGTGCTGTGGTCTATATCCGTGTTGCTCTCCATGGGCATTCTGGCGATCCTGTTTTTACGTCTTACGCTGCATAAATTACCGCACCGGGATATGGCGGTATCGGCCTGGTTGCCGCTGGGACCGCTGGGCACCGGCGCCATGGCAATGATTACCCTCGGCGTTGCCGATCAGCATGTTTTCGCCGGTACGGTTTTGGCAGGTATGACGCAGTTTGGCGAAATGGCGGGCCTTTTTCTGGCTTTGCTACTTTGGGGATTCGGCCTATGGTGGATGCTTATGGCGGCCTTTTTCACCCTACGTTATCTGGGTGAAGGCTTGCCCTTCAATATGGGCTGGTGGGGATTCACTTTCCCCCTGGGTGTCTTTGATGCCGCTACTTATCTGCTCGCGAAAGAAACACATTTTGCGGTCTTCCTGCCCCTGGGTGCGGTTTTTACGGTCATGCTCACCATTTTTTGGATTATCGTGACCCAGCGCAGTGTTGTGGGAATGTGGAGCGGTCGTTTGTTTCGCGCGCCATGTTTGTCCGCAGAAACCGGTTTACCGGAGCCCTCCCGCGCCGAGGCAGTGCATCAACACCGCCCGGATATTACAGAGGCTTTGCGCAAGTAATCCTCCTGGAGAGCATACGTTGTTTCTTTTTTTGGTTCTAAAATTTCCAATTACTGAGTGGAGCTCATCGCATATTTTAACTCTGATGAGAGTTTCTCTGATGAATAGAATCCCAAATGACGCTGCAGGACATAACCCTTAGGAGAAATAATCAATGTATAGGGAAGCATCTCTTGCCGGTCGCCAAGCCGTGCAAGCACCTTACCTAGATGGGCGCCAGCCAGTAATGTCAGGTAATTGACGTGTTCCTGACTAACAAAATGTTCGGCCGATTCCCTGTCATCAATGGCAATGCCGATGAACTGCACTCTGGAACCCATCTCTTTGTGGAGGCGAACAAGGCCCGGTGCTTCCTGATGGCAATACGGGCACCAGTTTGCCCAAACCGTAACCACCATGATTTTTCCTTCGAGACTTTTCAGCTTGACCAAGTGGCCCGACATATCATGCAAAGATATATTGGGGAGTGCCGGATGTTTCATGACGCTTTCCGGCATGGCAAGTGCGGTGATTGTTATGGGTAATAACAACGCAAATCCCAGCAAATATCTATTTATCACTTTATTCATGGTCGATTATCCTGGCAACGGGTGTTGCCCGCTTATGGGATCTGCTGTGTTTCAGCACCATATACATGGAGTTACTCATCATCCAGTGACTGCAGGATAGGGCAGTTGTGGCGGTTGCTGATATCTCCGCTTTTACATTCTTCGATCAATCGCATCAGGATGGTCTCAAGACTTTGTAGCGCTATAATCTTTTCGTGAACCGATGCGAGCTTGACCTCGGCGTGGTGGCGCACGGTGGTGCAGATTTCCGCGTCATCCGTGCGCAGAGCGAGGAGTTCCCGGGCCTCCTGCAGGGTAAATCCCAGTGCCTGGGCATGTTTGATGAAGCGTATACGGGTCACCACTTCGGAAGAGTAACGACGTATACCAAGGCTAGGTTTCACCGGTTGCCTGATGAGCCCTTCCCGCTCGTAGAAACGCACGGTCTCCACATGAACACCGGCAGCCTTCGCCGCCTGGCCAATGCTGAAACCGGATTCGTCCCGTTGCTTAGTCATGCGTAACTCCCGCTGCCTATCTCAATTAATTTATCACCCCGCACAGCAGGACAATTGCGAGACATCCCTGGTAAAAGTCTGAGCACAGAGCTTCAATCCTTCGACCATGGTCAGGTAGGGGAAGAGTTGGTCTGCAAGATCCTGTATCTGGAGGCCGCCGCGCAAGGCCAGCGCTGCCGCCTGGATGATTTCCCCACCTTCTGCGGCCAAAATCTGGGCACCCAGTAATTTGCCGGAGTGTTTGTCCGCCACCAGCTTGATGAACCCGCGCGTATCGAAATTTGCCAATGCGCGCGGCACATTGTCGAGGTTGAGGGTGCGGCTGTCGACCGTGAATCCATGCTGCTCCGCTGTCTGCTCATCCAGTCCTACGGTGGCGACCTGCGGGTCCGTGAAGACGACAGTCGGCATAATGCGCAAATCCAGGGCCGTGTCCCCGCCCAGCATATTGATGGCCGCACGGGTGCCCCCGGCAGCCGCAACGTAGACGAATTGGGGGTGGGTGGTGCAATCACCTGCCGCATAAATATGGGGCACGCTGGTCTGCATGTGATCGTCTACCGAAATCGCCCCCGATGTTTCGGTTGTCACGCCGATCTGCTCCAGTCCCAAGTCCTGGGTATTGGGTGTGCGTCCTGTCGCCACCAGCAGGCGATCTGCGCGGAGCGTCTCCGTGCCGGTTGGTACGACGAACTGGCCTTTCCCGTAATGTACTGAGGTGGGGACCGTGTACTTGAGTAGGCGTATGCCTTCTTCCTGAAACACGGCCTCCAGCCCCGCACCCAGCGCCGGGTCCTCTTTGGATAGGAGCGTGCTGCGCGCCAGCAGGGTGACCTCGGCTCCGAGCCTGCGGAAGGCCTGCGCCAACTCCACGGCCACGACCGATCCGCCCAGCACGATGAGATGCCGCGGCAATTCCGTTGCCACCAGGGCTTCCGTCGATGTCCAGTAAGGGGTTTGCGCCAGCCCCGCTATGGCGGGGCGATGCGCATGGGCTCCGACAGCAATCAGAAAACGATCTGCATGGATGGATTGTTCATGTCCGTCTGCAGCGCGCACGATGAGGGTCGTGGCATCGGCGAAGCGGGCATGTCCCTGCAACAAGGTGATCTCTGGATGCGCGGTCAGCACCTTGGCGTACTTGCCCTGGCGCAGTTCGTCCACGCGATTCTGTTGCTGCTGCACCAGTGTCGCGCGATCCACGGTAGGCACCGCATGGCTCAGTCCATGGAAGGGATGGGCACGTTGCCAGTGGGCCATCTGTGCGGCACGGATCATGATCTTGGAAGGAACGCAGCCGACATTGACGCAAGTGCCGCCCAGAGTGCCGAATTCTATCATGGTGACCTGGGCGCCACCTTCTGTGGCGCGGATGGCAGCGGCAAAGGCCGCCGATCCGGAGCCGATCACGGCGACATGCATCTTTCCATCGGATCCCTTTGCCGCAGCCATCCCCGCCGGGATAGTGACGGTATCTGACAGAGAAACGCCGTAGCCGGCCTTGGTGACGGCGGCAGTGAGTGTCTCGGTGGACACCGTATCGGCGACCTCCACCTGAGCCACGCTTTCCGGGAATGACACCTGGGCATTGCCTACACCGGGCACCGCGCGCAGCGCCTTTTCCACCGTGACCGCGCAGTGCGTGCAGGTCATTCCGGTAATGGGTAACGTAATTCGTTTGTCCATCATGATGCTCCTCATGGGCGAAGCGCCTGTACCCATGGTCTTACTGGGGCGCTATTGAGGCGGGATAGCCAATGTGGGTGAAAGTATGCAACAAGGTGGGGACGCTGACGTCTTTCGGGTCGTATCGCACCGTGACGGTCTTGGCCATGTCATCCATCTGAATCTTTTTCACGCCGTGCAGACGATGTAGGGCGATATAAATGGACGTATCACAGGCCTTGTCTGCGCAGGTCATGCCGGGCACCTTGAATACGGTTGTAACCAAGGTGCTTTGGGTGGCGCTGGCGGGGGCAGTTGCCGCATACGCTGGCATGACCGTGATAGCCCCCATGAGTAATGCGATGACGCACAGAGAGGCCCCGGGTTTTTGATAAAAAGCGTTTATATTCATGGATAAGTCTCCTTTTGTGAGTGATGAAAAGGGCCTGACTATGGCATCAGCAGATGGGGCAATATATGGGGTAGTGCCAGCACGATCAGCACTACAATGGTACCAGCCCAGAGCAGGGGCGTTTTCCACCGTCCCACCGGCGCGCAAGCGCCACAGGCAGCAGCCTTCTTTTCTCGATGGTTTTGTACGTGGGCGTAGATCAGAAAGGCCAACGCCAGAACGTCCAGATAAGGCGCATAGGGTTCGAGAACCCGCAGATTGGCCATCCACGCACCGCCAATGCCAGCCACAATCAACAACAGCGGCAATACACAGCAGGCTGAGGCAAAAAAGCCCACCACTACAGCGACAATCAGACCCCACATACCCTTCCGCGCAGGACCTAGTGCCTGGGGGTTTGCGGAACAGGTTTTGTCTGCGTCGACATGCTTAGCCTTGACAGTCATGGCCCACCTCCAATCGGTCATCCTGGGATGATTCCCACAGGAGACATCATAGATGCCGTACTATGGTACGGTGTCAAGGTCGGTTTGTGTCCTGAAATTTTCGTTCCGGAAGGGCTGCGGATTACAACATGCTAGCATGTATAGTCCCAGATTTTGGGACAATGGTTTAGGCTTGTTGTCCCAATATATGGGATCCGCTTCACACCGTAGCGCGATTTGGCTTCCTCAGCCCCGCTCCGCCTTATAGCCTTCTTCCTCAACTGCCGTGATCAGTGCGGCAGTGTCCGCCTTACCATGCACCACGGCTTCTCCTGTCTCCAGCGTGACGTTCACTTTGTCCACGCCGGGCACGCCTTCCAGTGCCCTCGCCACGGCACGCACGCAGTGTTCGCAGGTCATACCGGTTATTTTCAGCTGAATATTGCTCATGGGTTTTCTCCTGTTGGAAATAAGAAATCATTACAAAGTGCTCGCATAAGCGTTATTCAATCGCGCACGATATCAGCCACATGCTGGAACTTGTCGCGCACCCCGATGCCGAGCGCGGTAATTTATGGATGCTCCTTGTTTGAACGATGGCTCAGGAATGAGCAGGCTCGAGCGCGGTACCCGTCACCGTGCCCGGTGTAATCGATGGTGCGTAAGCCTTGAGCCGCTTGAGCCGCAGGCTGTTGCCGAGCACGAACACCGAGGACAGACCCATGGCCACGCCAGCCACCATCGGATTCAGATGGATGCCGATAGGCGCGGCCACGCCAGCAGCGATCGGGATCAGCAGGATGTTGTAGAAAAAGGCCCAGAACAGGTTGCCGCGGATGTTGCCCAGCGTCCGGCGCGCCGCATTCAGCGCCGTGACCACCTCGCCGAGCTGGCCACGCGTGAGCGTCACGTCCGCGGCCTCGATGGCGATGTCAGTGCCCGAGGCGAGCGCGATGCCGACGTCGGCCTGCGCCAGCGCCGGAGCGTCGTTGATGCCATCACCAACGAAGGCGACCCGTCGGCCCTGTTGCTGCAAACCGGTCACGACCTTGGCCTTATCCTCGGGCAGCACCTCGGCATGCATCTCCTCGATGCGCAGTTCCGTGGCGACTGACTGCGCGGTGGCGCGCGCATCACCGGTGACCATGGCCACCTGCAGGCCGCGCTCGCGCAACGCCTGCACTACGGCGCGCGCCTCCGGTTTGATACGATCGGCGATGGCCAGCCAGCCGAGCAGCCTTGCGTCGACAGCGACAAATACCACCGTGCGCCCGGTGCCCTCGAGGCGCGCGGCCATCTCGGCGTCATCGCCCAGCGCCACGTTTTCGCGCTCCATGAAGCGACGGGCGCCAACCCGCACCATACGGCCTTCCACCTCGCCTTCGACACCATAGCCAGCAATAGCGCGGAAAGCCTTGACGGCAGGTACGTTCATACCGCGTTCTCCGGCCGCCGCGACAATCGCTCGCCCCAGCGGGTGTTCGGACGCTGATTCCAACGCCGCAGCCAGGCGCAACGCGGTTTCGGGTGCGTCGCCGCCCTGATCGACCAACGCGGGATGACCCTCGGTCAACGTACCGGTTTTGTCGAACAGTATGGTGTCGACATGCGACAGCGTCTCCAGCGCCTCGCCCCTGCGAAACAGCACGCCGAGCTCCGCCGCACGCCCGGTGCCCACCATGATCGCCGCCGGAGTCGCCAGGCCCATGGCGCAGGGACATGCCACCACCAGCACGGCTACCGCTGTGACCAGCGCCACACTGACATTGCCAGTCAATGCCACCCAGACGCCGAAGGTCGCCAGCGCGATGACCAGCACCACCGGCGTGAACACTCGCACCGCGCGGTCGGTCAATCCCTGAATCGGCAGCTTGCCGGTCTGCGCACTCTCCACCAGATGGATGATCTGCGCCAGCACGGTATCGCGCCCGACCGAAGTGGCCTTCACCACCAACCGCCCGTCCTGGCAGACTGTGCCGCCGACCACGGCGTCATCCAGGCTCTTGGCGGATGGTAATGGCTCGCCAGTCAACATGGCTTCGTCCACATGCGCGCGGCCCTCGACCACACGCCCGTCCACCGGAATGCGCTCCCCGGGGCGGACCACGATGCGCTCGCCGGTGCGCAATCGCGACACCGGTACGTCTTGCTCGACACCGTTCTCGTCGAGCCGGTGCGCAGTTTTGGCCTGCAGCCCAACCAGCTTGCGGATCGCCGACGAGGTGCGGCCCTTGGCCAGTGCTTCCAAGTACTTGCCTGCGAGTACGGCGGCAATGACTACTGCCGCGGAGTCGAAATACACATGCTGCGCCTCGGCTGGAAACATCGCGGGTACCAGCAGCACCAACACGCTGTAAGCCCAAGCCGCGCCGGTGCCGGTGGCGACTAGGGAGTTCATGTCTGGCGACAGATGACGGTAGGCGATCAGGCCCGGCCTGAAAAAGCGCCGACCCGGCCCGAACAGGACGATGCTGGCGAGCATGAACTGCACCCACTCCCAGAAATGTGCAAAGGGGCTCGCCGCCGCCAGCGCGCGATCCAAGGCCGGGATGAAGGCCGTGCCCATGGCCAACACCAGGACCACCATGGCCAGCCCTACGGCCACGATCACATCGCGGCCCATGGCGCGCAAACTCGCGCGGCGCTGGCCGACCCCGTCGGCGCCTTGCACGTCGCCTTCCTGTACGGGATGTGCTGCATAGCCCGCCTTGCTTACGGCTGTGGCCAGTTCGTCCATGCCGACCATCGCCGGGACGTAGCGCACATGCGCGCGCTCGGTGGCCAGATTCACCGTCGCCTCCAGCACGCCGGGCAGATGCCCCAGCGCGCGTTCCACCCGTCCTACGCAGGCGGCGCAGGTCATGCCCGCCACCGTCAGATCGATCTCATCAGTCACTGGTGTGTAGCCGGTCTCGCGGATCGCCTCGGCGATGTGTGCGGCATCGAGTTGTTGTGGGTCGAAAAGCACCTCGGCGCGTTCAGTCGCCAAGTTTACGCCAGCCGAGCTTACGCCGGGTAGCTTGCCCAGCGCGCGTTCCACCCGCGCGCTACAGGAGGCACAGGTCATCCCCTGAATGCCAATTTCAAGGTGCGCATGTGTTATGTCTTCCATAAATGCACCTCTTCGCAACAAAACGCACTGCAGGCCGCGTTTGCGGATGGCTGCCGACAGCCTACATATAACCTAGCCATGATACACATTGAAGCCCGGTGTAATGTCAAGAGCGATTTTCTGGTGCCAGTGTGTCCGTTGATCAGGGCATTAACCTGCTGCAAGGAATTCAGCGCGAAGGGCGGGTCGCTACGACGCCCTGTAGATGTTACAGTCCTTAAAGAAGAATGTTTAGGCTGAAGGGTATTTATCATTTCGCCGAATTTCTAATTTACCAGCGTCTGGTCTCCAAAAATGAGGGACTATCGATGATCAGAATCCCCGATGTAATGAAATTATCGCTGCGACAGCGATTTTTTCGCTTCGTGGCCAAGGTGCAGGCAGTTTTGTATCTGAATATATGGTTTCCGCAGGTGCCGATGGCTATTGCTGTAGGGCTGCTGGGGGTGCTGGCCATACTGAATGCGTTGCCCCATCTCACACAACTCTTCCCCGAACTGGCCGCTCTTGCACCCGCTACCAGCCTGACCCAGGCGCCCCTGTTGTCGGCTTTGGGTACAGTACCCGAAGCAGTGGCCGGGTTTGTGCTGCTGCTGATGGCCTTCGGATTGCTCTTTCGCTCCCGTTTTTCCTGGGCCATTACGCTGGTACTGGCGGCAGCGATGCTGGCTATATTGCTGCATCACTATGGCTTTGTGTGGAGTGGCGTCATCATTTTTAATGCCGTTATTCTGGTGACATTGCTGTTGTTTCAGCGCCATTTTGCGCGTTCGAGCGTGGCTGCAGGCACGCTCTTTGCGGCGATTTCTATTTTGCTTCTGATAAGCTATGCGGTACTGGGCAGTTACGTGTTGGGCGCAGGATTTTCGCCGCCTATCAAGAACCTGGTGAGTGCCTTGTATTTCGCCGTGGTTACCATGTCCACTGTGGGGTATGGGGATATTGTGCCGAAAAGCGGAGATGCCCGGCTATTTGTTATTTCTATTATCATCTTGGGCATCACCGTTTTTGCTACGTCTATTTCTGCAGTCGTTGTACCACTGGTAAATGGCCGGATGCAGCGCCTGCTGATGGGAGAAAAAAAGCGTGGTCATCGTAATCATTATCTGATTATTGGTGATAATTCGTTGGCACAGAACACCTATCGCGCATTGCGTGCCCGGCATTTGCCAGTGCTGGTGCTGGTTCCCGTGACGCCAGAGCATGTGTGGATGGCTAAGGAAGACCTCATGGTGGGTGATGCAACGGACGTGGATGTTTTGCGTAAGGCGGGGGCCGAATATGCCTTGGGTGTGCTCGCATTACGGGTTATTGACAGCGAAAACGCCTTTATCATTCTTGCGGCCAAGGAGTTGGCGGTTCCCGGAAAAACCGTGGCGGCGGTTCAGAACAGTAAAAATCTTGAACGTCTGCGACACATTGGTGCGGACCTTATTATTTCCCCGGAAGTGCTGGGCGGTGAATTACTGGCGCTGACGCTCAGTGGTGAAGAGCTGGCAGGAGATACCATTATCAGTAAACTATTTACCGCTAAGGCGGAGGGAGTTGAGGCTTGAGTACTTTAATGGCATTAGGCATTGTGGTGTTGGCCCTGATAGGACTGGGCATTGCGGCGATGTTTTTGCATATGGTGGTATGGCTATTAGGTGCCATACTCGGTTTGTTGATCTATTTCATCCCCAGCATTATTGCCGCAGCACGTCATCACGAACATTTTCTGTGGGTGCTGATCCTGAATATTGTATTGGGCTGGTCGGGCATTGCCTGGATCATCCTGATGGTCTGGGCCATATTGGGAGAACGTCGAGAGCCGCCATTGCGCAAATTGAGCGCGGATGCTTTTAACCACTCTGCTCGCTGACTACAAAAGTGCCGAGGCGCAGACGTTGCAAGCTGGCCACATAGTCTTCCGGGGCGGTGGTGGGGGCCATTGGACCGATCTTGATTTTATATAGCCCGCCCGGGGTCGTGGAGGATACTGGCACCATGTGTGCGGTGCTAATGCCGAAATCTTGCAATTTGCTGCGCTCGCGGACAGCGGTTTGCATCTGCATGGGGCTTGCCGTTTCCAGATAGATTTGCTCGGACCGCGGTGTCTGCCGCCACTGCGGTAAAGTGTGGGCAACAGTCTCCCGACGCGGGGAAATGGGAGCGGGAAGGGTCTTCTGGGCCGTGACAGGTATGGCGCGGACAGGACTGTTGGCAAAAGTGTCGTTTACTACGGCCGTCAGGTTGGTGGTGGGAGGGGGTGTATAGGCAGGCACGGATATCGCCGTCGGCGTGTGCAAGACCGGTACGGGTATGGGCGCCATCTTGGGTACGATACGACGTTGTGCCACAGGTAATACTTGAGGAACCTGTGTGCCGGGGCTGAGAGCGCTGGGAATCACCTGAATATGTACCCGCGTTGTGCCCTGATTGAGCATACCCAACTGATTGGCCGCTCCGTAAGACATATCCATGATCCGACCGCTCACGAAGGGGCCGCGATCATTGACCAGTACCACGACACTGCGTCCATTCTCCAGATTGGTGACGCGCGCGCAGGAGGGCAAGGGCAGCGTCCGGCTGGCAGCCGTCATTTGCCGGGCGTGAAAAGCGGTACCCATGGCGGTTACGGCGCTGGAAGATTGCTGATCGTACCAGGAAGCGATGCCATTTGCGGAAAATCCGGCATCGTCACCCATGGGATGATACCAGTCTCCATTGATCTCGTAGGGCTGGTTATAGGCTGCCTGAAGGTTGGGCGCTGGTGCGTAGCACACCTGTCCGGTGGAATAGGCGGAACCCGCCATGGCCGGACTATAGCCTCTGCCGGGGGCGCCAGCCATATGATCGGGTATACTCGCGCAGCCTGCCAGCGCTGCAGCGGCGAAGCCAAGAGCGCCCAATCTGGAAATCTGAAGATGGTGTCGTACGCGCATGGTGAGGCACAGCCCCCGTTTGGAAATACTTTGGCATTCTAGGTCATAATCTCAAGAAAGTTCAAGTAAGGCAGAAGGTTATTAGGCTTTTCTCATGAATTGAACGAGAAATTTGTTGAAACAGCGATGAGGCCCGGAACTTCCGGGGTCAAACGTCGTCTCATTGCTGTCGGAGTTCCATCAGAGCTTACTATGGTCTGTAACCAAGGCCTGTTTACGGGGCAAGAATGACGCGTCCAGGTCCAGTGGTTCGTGTCTTGCCAGCGGGCCGCGCCCGCTGGCTCATTGCTGTCATCCTCATTGGTTTTGCGGTGGTGTTGGCCCGTGATTTCCATCTGCAGTTTTTTGAGCAGAGCACCCTGCGTTCTCGGGGGCGGATGCGCTATCTGCGAGCGCTCCCTTTGCCCAGTGAGCGCGGCATTATTACCGCACGGGATGGTACTCCGCTGGCCGTCAACGTAAAAGCGGTTACCCTCTGGGCAGACCCTGCCATTCTGGATAAGCATCGTAACCATTGGGCTGCGCTGGCCCGGACGCTACACTTGACTCCCGCGGATTTTGCGCAGCGGGTGGCCAGCGGTGGCGCCGATTATGCATATATATTACGGCAGGTGCCACCGGCGCTGGGCGCCGCGGTGGCGCGCCTGCAGGTACCGGGTATTTATGTGCAAGCCACCAACCGCAGTTACTATCCCCTGGGGGCGGTAACGGCACCCTTGCTGGGTCTGGTGGATATGCGCCACCAGGGCGGGACAGGCCTAGAGCTTGGTTATAATAGCTGGCTGGCGGCGCAGCCCGGCAAGGAGCTGGTGCTGCAAGACGGTCATGGCCAGATCCTCCATGTTGATCGGGTGGTGCGTCTCCCCCACGCGGGCCACGCCTTGCAGCTCACCATCAATCCGCAGATTCAGTACTGGGCCTATATGACTCTGCTCGCCGCTCAGCGCCATTTCGGCGCGTCCAATGGTTCCGCCGTAGTGATGGATGTACGTACCGGACAGGTGCTCGCCATGGTGAGCGTACCCAGTTGCAACCCTAATGACATCGGCGGCTGCAGCAATCCTGTGGATTACGTCAATAACGCAGTCCATCAGGCCTTTGAACCGGGGTCGGTGATCAAACCCTTTGCCATTGCGGCGGCCCTGGCGACCCATAGCATCAGCCCGGCGGCACGTTTTAATGTCTTCCATCCACTCCGGGTGGAGGGCTATTCCATCACCGATGATGTGCCCCACCACACCCTCAATATTGAGCATATTCTCAAGTATTCCAGTTGCATCGGGACCGCGAAGATTGCCCTCAAGACGCCGCGCCGGGCGCTTTATGATATGTACCACGCGGTGGGCTTCGGGAAAGTGCCGCAAATCGGACTGCCTGGCAGCACGGCGGGCGTTCTGCCGGCTTGGCAGAGTTGGGGCAAGGCACGTCATGCAACCATTTCCATCGGTTACGGGATTTCGGTGACGACGTTACAACTGGCCGACGCTTATGCGGCTATTGCCAACGGTGGTTATCACATCCGACCCTCGCTGGTACTGGGCGAACCGGTTGTTCGCCGCCGGGTAATGCCGCTTTGGGTGGCCAACGATTTGCGGCGCTGGTTGCGCAGTGTTGCCGAGCCCAATGGGACGGGTGTTCTCGCTGCCATTCCCGGCTATGCGATAGCCGGTAAGACAGGGACGGCGGATCTCGCCAATGGTCACGATGGATTCTTTCATCACCGGACGAACGCGACATTTGTGGGTTTCGCGCCAGGCCATGCCCCGCGTCTGGTAATGGCGGTGACGCTGCGTGACAGCGACAAGTTCTGGAATTTTGGCGGGGTGGAAGCGGCGCCGGTATTCCGGGTGACCATGGAGCACGCGCTGGAACAATTGGATATCGGACCGGAGTGGTGCGGTCAGTCGGTTTGCAAACTGCGCGCCCCGCAGATTACGACGGCGCAGGCGGAAATTTGGTCAGAAGGGGGCGGTAACTAGGCGGATTTGATTGGTGCGCTTGCCGATGCTGAGATCTCGATCCGTTCCGCAGCGGCAGCTTGGGTATGGTGCCCTCAATTCAGGTATGCAGGCGGCGCAAATTGTTGCATAGCGGAAACTATAGGCACGGGCCGTTTTGCCGGAGATGCGGGGCAGGGATAATGAATGCCTGGTGCATCTCCGGCACGCAGCGGTACGCCGTTGCTCTCGCCCAGGCGCCCCAGTATAGATTGTAGCGGGACAACCACGTTATGCCGAACGCTTGGACTACCGTCATGCGCCGGCTTATCGATGGTAGCAGGTATATCCCGGCGGACAGGCGGGTGCCTGCTGGTATTGAGGCGCTGTCGGTGTACACACGTAACCGGCGGGGCACGGTACATTGCCCTGTGGCGCTGCATAGTAACCAGGTTGTGGTGCCGGCGCTTGTTGTTGGCTGTGAGAGATACCATAACCGGCAAGTCCGCCCAACCCGGCCCCGATGGCGGCGCCCGCCAGCGGGGCACCCGTCTGGTTGCCGATAACTGCGCCAGCCACGGCACCGAGCAGGGAACCTCCCGCCGTATTGGCGGTGGTGCTATTGCTGGCATAGGGATTATTTGCGCAGCCCACTAATGCAAGGGGTAATATTGCAATCATCAACCAGCGTGCTGTCTTCATGGTCATCATCTCCTCGTATAGTATTTAGGTGCTTATTATGGTGCTAAGCTCCGCAAGGATGCTAGTGTAGTCAACTAGGTACAGTCCTGCCAATCGCAATGGCTGTTCCGGGCAGAGTGTCTCCTATACTTCACCATCTTGAGGGTTTGCAGGATGAATCCCCACCGCCACCTTTTGCGGTATAGTATGGAGCGATGGTCCACTCCCCGGACCGACCTCGTGGTTTGCTATGGAGAATACTATGACCCGATTATCATCACGCCTCGC
Organism: Acidithiobacillus sp.; assembly: GCF_027322205.1. GTDB lineage: Bacteria > Pseudomonadota > Gammaproteobacteria > Acidithiobacillales > Acidithiobacillaceae > Acidithiobacillus. The sequence goes on along the minus strand of NZ_DAHVHY010000009.1, from coordinate 31,641 downwards.
GGCGGCCTCTGTGGTGCTGGCTCTCGGGCTGAGTGGATGTACAGCCAGCTGGGCCCCGCAAGTTAACCCGGTGCCGTATTATACTTATTATCCCGCATCGCTCAGCGTGGTTACTGCCGCAACTGAGAAAGCCTTACCTCAGGCGGGGATGCAGTTTACCGGGTCCAAGCAGATCAGCCCCGATACTGTCGAAGTGCATGGCTATGATTCAGAGGGTAACGCCATTCTTATCACCCTGCGGACCAAAGGTGCTGCAGTCACTAAATTCTCGGCACGCATAGGCCTTTATGGACACCTCCGTGAGGTGGAAGAGATAGAACACTGGATAGGGCAGTATGTCGGGCAGGCCATCGCGCGACCTTGAATGCGGCGTAGTGACTTGCCGATTGCGGCTGACCATGCGACCGATGGTTGCACCGTTTGCTGATTGCGGAAATGATCAAGACCGGGTAGCGCTGGCTCTATCAGCGCAACTGCCCTAGCCACGGGCGGTAGATTGCCACGGCGCTGCCCAGCAACTCTTCACATTTGTGCTCCAGATGGTTGTGAATAGTCCTGCTGGGCTGTATGCCTGCACCGGTTTGCTGCAAGTCATCCGCCATGCTTTCCGTCCAGGCTTGCACCATGGCGGGGGTGACTTCCGGGTGGCCCTGAAGTGCCAGGCAGTGTTTACCAATAGCGAAGGCCTGCTGGGTACAAAGGCCACTGGAAAGCAGAGGCACCGCACCGGATGGCAGGGAAAAAGTCTCGCCATGCCAGTGAAAGAGTGTAAACGTGTCGGGAAGCTCTTGTAACCAGACGCTGCTCATTGCTTCCGGGTTTTTGGTGACCGGCCACCAGCCAATTTCCGGACCATCCGGATTAGGGGTTATTTGGCCACCCATCGCTTGGGCAATCAGTTGCCCGCCGAGGCAGTGTCCCAGGACAGGGAGTTCTTCGCTAACTGCCCGGCGAATAATTTGTTGCTCGGTGAGCAACCACGGGTACTGGTCGGTATCGTGGACGCTCATGGGTCCGCCCATGATGATCAAAGCGCCATAGTCAGCCAAATCATCGGGAACCGGCACGCCCAGATCAAGGCGATGCACCTCCGTTTGGTGCTTCTGTGCCGCAAGAATATGTTGCAGGCTACCCAGCCCTTCTTCCGGATGGTGCTGTAAAACGAGAATCTTCGTCATGATGCAGGCTGTTCCGCAGTGGTATTGTGTAGCCAGTATGTGGCAAAACCCGATGCCGACATAGGTCTGGCGATGCCATATCCCTGTCCTCGGTCCGCCTGCATCTGGCGCAGGAGGTTGGCGCTCTCCATGTTCTCAATGCCTTCGGCGGTGACGGTTACGCCCAGCGCATGGGCCATCTGGATCATGGCCTGAATCATCCGTTGGTGACGTTGACTCCCGGCCATGGGAATGACGAAGCTGTGGTCGATTTTGATCTGGTTGCAGCCGAGTTCGAGCAGGTATTGCAGTGCGGCAGGCCCTGTTCCAAAGTCGTCGAGGGCGAAGCGCACACCAAGGCTCTGGCAGTCACTGATCAGTCTGGCGGTTTTGGCAATATCGCGCAGGGCGATGCGTTCAACCAGCTCCAGACAGATGCGCTCTGCAGACAGCGCGGGGCAGTCCGCCAGCGCGTGGCGTAAGTCGTCGCAGAGACGATGGTTTTCTACCTGGCGAGCAGCGAGGTTGATCTGGATGTCAAGGACCATGCCCTGCTTGGCCCAGGTTTCGCCGTGTTGGCAGGCGTTATGGATAACCCACGCCCCAATGCGCTGCATGACCGTAGAGTTCTCCGCGACATCCAGAAAGCTGTCGGGCAGGAGCAGGCCGCGCTCAGGGTGCTGCCAGCGGATCAATGCTTCGGCCGCAACGCAAAGGCCGCTTTGCATGTCGATGATGGGTTGCCAGTAGAGGACGAACTCCTGTTTTGACAGTGCACGCTCCAGTTCACCGCGCAGGTGTTGGGCGGAGCGCCGGCGTTCATCGTCCTCGTGATCATAATAAGTCCAGCAATTTCCACCTGCTGCCTTGGCGCGATAGACCGCCTGGTCTGCATGGTGGATAAGCTCAACGGGATCGACGTTGTCATGGGGATAGGTGGTGATGCCGGCGCTGGCGGTTATACCAACCTGCTGATCATCCACTCCCATGCGAATATTGAGCGCCAGCAGAATGCGTTGGAGTATATCTTCCAGATCGCGCTGGCTGTGCAGCTTTTCCAGCAGCAGTATGAACTCGTCACCGGCCAGGCGGACGATGGTATCGCTGGCACGCAGCACGTCATGCAGGCGGGTTACAATTTCGCACAGGAGACGATCCCCCGCGCTATGGCCCAGGCTGTCATTGACCTCCTTAAATCCATCAATATCCAGCAAAACGATAGCCAGGGTGCACTGTTCGCGGTGGGCGCTGGCGCAGGCGATGGTCAATCGTTCTTCGAGTTGATAGCGGTTGGGCACGCCAGTGAGTGCATCACGGGTGGCAATATGTTCCAGGTGCAGCTCAATACCCATCCGGTACCAGGCGGCACCCAGCATGTCGGCCAACAGTTGTGCCAGGTGCAAAGTGCTTTCAGTGAGCTTTGTGGGCGCCGGGCGGAACCAGGCAACGGCCAGGACGCCACTGGCACCCTTGGGGCCGTGGACGGGGAGGGCGAGGCTTGCCTGTAAACCAGTAGCTACATATTCTGGCATGGCATGGGGGCTGTGTGGATAGTCCGGCACATAAATGGCGCGGTCCGTCCGTAGTGCGGCACCGCTGTTGCCGCGGTCGTCGGGAAAAACGTGCTTCGACAGGTCTGAATAGCTCGTGGGTAGGCCATGGAAAAACAGGTAACGCAGGTTATGATCTTCGTGGACGATGAAGGCCGCGCCATCGGCCTCCATCAGGTCTGCGGCCAGCGCCGCCGTTTCCTCGAAAAATGTATTGAATTCGTAGACGCGCACCAGATGTTGTAATCGGTTCAGAACAGAATCGGGAATCATCAAAGTCCTCTGGGGTCCTACAACAGCAGGGTGGGGATGGGTGCGTTATATTAAGAATACTAAATAGTAGAGATTTTTAATTTTGCCAGGCAGCGATAGGATGAAAATCCATCACTGACGATGGATTAAGGGTGAAGAGAGATGCTGATTGTCGGGCAAAATGTGCCTTATGCATTTAGTTGGATAGGTGGTGTTCCCATTAAGGTACCCCTGTTAGACCAATGGCCAGACCGTATAAAAATAGTAACCGATTATTATGGTTTATTAGATGAATTAAGAAGGCGTAAAAAAACACGGCGGGCAACCGCCGTGTGTAAGGATGTTGAAGAGTTAGTAAAAGTTCAGTCCCCAGCCACCGGCCGACGTTCACCATCGCCATAGAAAGCGTAGGCTTCTTCACCGTGGATCGCATCATCGCCGATCAGCAACTCTTCCTCAGACATGCGCAGCGGCACCACCAGACTGATGAGCTTGAGCAGGATGTAGGTCACCACGATGTTCAGCACGATGATGAACGCGGCGCCGATAATCTGTAGCCAGACCTGATGCCAGTTGCCGTCGATGGCACCACCGGGGTTGCTCAGACCATAAGCTGCGCAGCCTGTCTTGGTAGCTAGCAGACCTACCATGATGCCCCCCAGAACACCCGCTACCGCATGGGTATGGAAGACGCCCAAGGTGTCATCCACTTTGCGGAACGGCGCGGTTTTACCGAGAAGATTCATGCTGAGCCAGGGAATAATGCCAGAGGCGATACCGATGGCAATTGCACCCCAACCATCTACCACACCAGCGGCCGGGGTAATGGCCACCAGGCCGGTGATCATGCCCTGCACCGCACCAATGACGGAAGGCTTTTTGAAATAGAAGATATCCATGATAGTCCAGACGATCACGCTAACGGCAGTGGCGATGTTGGTGTTCAGAACCGCGGCACCAGCGTCACGGCTCGCTGCGTAAGGATCGCCACCGTTGAAGCCGTTCCAGCCGAGCCACAGAATGCCGGCACCGACCAGCATCAGCAGCACGTTGTTGGGCTGAAAGTTTTCGCGATCACGCGCCAGACGGGGGCCAATGACCGCCGCACCGACAAAGCCCGCGATGCCGGCAGAAAGATGGATGACATAACCACCGGAATAGTCGATGACGCCCAAGGTGGAGAGAAAACCGCCGCCCCAGAGGCTGAACGCACCGATTGTATAAGAAAAGGTCAGCCAGAGCGGCACGAAAATCATCCACGCCTTGAAACTCATGCGTCCGAGGAATGCCCCAGCCATGATTACCAGGGTAATGGCCGCAAACACGAACTGGAAATACACCATGGTTGCCATGGGGAAAGCGGCGGTAGTGTTGGAGGTCGGCAGGAGCGCCTGTGTGAGTTCATCCTGCATGCTGAGGATGGGGTGCGGCAGCCCCACGAAAGGGAACCATTCATTGCCGAAGCCCATGTTATAAGCCCAGAGAACCCAGGCAATCAGCACGGCAGCGAAGGCGTAAAAAGCCATAAAAGCGGAGTTGACGGCCCACTTCTTCTTAACAATGCCCGCGTACAAGACGACGAGCCCGGGAACACTTTGCAAGCCAACGATGGTCGCTGCGGTAAGTTGCCACGCATTGTCGCCGGTATTAAGCCAAGCTACTGACATGAGAAAATTCCTCCTTATAAGGATTTCTGAGCGGTTGTAAAACGGTTATGGGTGGTTACAGCGCATCATTACCGGTTTCACCGGTACGGATGCGGATAGCTTCCAATATTTCGGAGACGAAAATCTTGCCGTCACCAATCTTGCCGGTACGGGCACCTTTTTCGATGGCCTCAACGGCCTGGTCAACGGCATCATCGCTGATTACCGTCTCTATTTTGACTTTGGGGAGAAAATCCACCACGTATTCAGCGCCGCGGTAGAGTTCGGTATGACCTTTCTGGCGTCCGAAGCCTTTGACTTCAGTAACCGTGAGGCCCTGGATCCCTACCGCCGATAGCGCCTCACGGACATCATCGAGCTTGAAGGGTTTAACAATGGCAGTGATCAATTTCATGACGACACCTCTTGCACAGGGTTAGAACATCCCGGGGGCAAAAGCCCCCGGGGGTTAGAACATGAAGCCGGGTTTGGGGTATGCCAGGGAGTTGGGTCTGGCCAAGGCCGTTGGTACCCGAGAAACCCGTATTGCTCGGCAGGGTGGCAGATGGAGCCTGGGATGATGACCATGCCGCTGATACCGGTAGAAGCAGATTTGGTTGCTGGAGTGTTTGTCGGGCCGGGAGTGCTGGAGATGATTTTATAATGATCACCGCTTTTCGGACTCTTCATGTTTGCCTCTCCCCATTGTATGGAATTGCAGGAAGCTCTTAGCAAACTTGGTGCCAATTTGTAACAGCTTATAAATCAATGCGTTTACTAAAATAGTCGAGGTGTTGAGCGCGTGCTTGCACTGTATTGATGCATTGTGCACTAATAGAGTGCAATATGCTGGGCTGGGAACTACAGAACATCCAACTTTCAGGAAGAGCGTGGCTCTCTTAAGGAAAGGTCTTCCATATCCAGGTGAACATCATATCCCCAGAGGCTATGAACAAAGCTGAGAGTTCTCTGGGCTTCATCCTGGGCGAGGGGTTGGCTATCCATCTGCCGCAAACGCAGATGGCGATCGCCCCAGCGATCCACGGACACGATCTGAATGTCCGGCGGGCGGGTGCTTTCGGCGATCTGTTGGGCTAAGGCCTGGCGCAGATACTGGTAGCCGGAGTCATCATGGATGGCACTCACCTGGTACGTCGTAGCGCTGGGATCGTTGCTTAGGGCAAAGAGATGCAGGTCACGCATGACCTTGGGTGAGAGATATTGCAGGACAAAGCTCTCATCGCGGAATTCGCGCATGGCGAAGTGGATGTGCTTGCGCCAGTCGGGGTCCCCAGCAAAGGGGAACCAGCGATGATCTTCGTCCGTGGGCGCGAGACAGATCCGTTTGATGTCCTGGAACATGGCGAACCCGAGGGCATAGGGGTTGATGCCGCTGTAGCGCGGATCATCAAAGTCTGGCTGGAAGGTGACCGCGGTGTGGCTGGCGTAAAACTCCAGCAGGGTGCCGTCGGTAATCAGCCCCCTGGCATGCAGGCTGTGCAGGATATGGTAATGCACGAAGCAGGCGAAGCCCTCGTTCATGATCTTGGTCTGCCCTTGCGGGTAGAGGTATTGGGCGATCTTGCGCACGATGCGCAGGATTTCCCGCTTCCAACCCTCCAGGTGCGGGGCGTTTTTTTCGATGAAGTAGAGTAGGTTTTCCTGGGGGGATGGCGGAAATACAGCGGCATCAGCGGGCTGGTCGACGCTATGCGGGGGCAGTGTCCGCCAGATTTCCGAGAGCTGCTGCTGCAGGTAGCGTTCACGTTCTTCGCGCCGCCGCTCTTCCTCGCGCGCCGAGAGCTGGCGCGGGCGGCGGGCGCGATCCACGCCGTTGCGGCTGATGGCGTGGGCGGCATCCAATACGTCGGTCACTGCGTCGATCCCGTAGCGTTCTTCGCAGTGGGCGATGTAGCGCTGGGCGAATTCCAGGTAGTCCAGGATACCCTCGGCGTCGGTCCACTGCTGAAAGAAGACGTTGTTTTTGAAGAAGGCATTATGCCCGTAGGCGGCATGGGCGATGACCAGGGTTTGCATGGTCATGGTGTTTTCTTCCATGAGGTAGCTGATGCAGGGGTTGCTGTTGATCACCAGTTCATAAGCCAAGCCCATCTCGCCGCGCCGATACTGTCCGGACTCGATGGCGCGCTGTTTGCCAAAAGACCAGTGGGCGTAATAGACCGGCAGACCGATGGAGGCGTAGGCATCAAGCATTTGCTCGGCGCTGATGATCTCTAGCTGGTTGGGGTAGGTGTCAAGCTGGAGTTCTTCGGCGGCGATGGCGGCGATGGCCTCGGTGACGGTGTCGATCCGCGCGAAGGTCCAGTCGTTGTCGGTAAAGAGGAACTTAGGCATGGCTCGGCATCTCCTCAGTGGCAAAGAGGGTACGGAAGAGCGGATAGATATCCTCGCGTTCGCTGGCGCGGGCGGTGATCAGTTCCGGGAAATCCTGAGCAATGGCTTCGTACAGTTGCAGCAGATCACTCTCACTGTCACGGTTGACCTCCAGATAGAAGAGGTTACGCAAGCGCGGCAATAGACTCATAAGATGCTCTTCTACCACTGCATTGTCGGCAAAATAATTGTCGCCGTCAGATACTTGCGCCAGATAGACGTTCCAGCGGTCTGGCGGGAAACGCTGCTGCATGATCTCCTCGGTCAGGGTGATGGCCGGTGAGACCAGCGTGCCGCCCCCCTCGCGGGCACCAAAAAAGGCCTGCTCGCTGCACTCCGAGGCGGTGCTGTGGTGCTTGATGAAGATGATCTGCACCGCCTGATAGTGACGATGCACGAACAGATACAGCAGCAGGAAGAAGCGTTTGGCCAGATCCTTTTCCTTCTCGCCCATGCTGCCGGACACATCCATCACACAGAACATCACCGCATTGGTGATGGGGTGGGGCTGCTGGTCGATATGGGCGAAGCGCAGGTCCGCCTCGTCAATGAAGGGAATGGCTTTGATTTTGCGTTCCAGGGCGGCAATCTGACGATCTAGTTCGCTGAGGCGCTCCTGCTCCACGGAGACATCCTGCTTTTGCGCCAGACGACCCTGAATCTCTTCCTGCAGTGTGCCGCGGGCGTCCAGCAGGTCCTGCAATTCACGGCGCTTGCCGGCACGCAGGGCGAGGCGGCGGGCACGGGCGGCACGCATGGTGCGCCCAACGTGCATGCGGGAGGGGCTGCCATCCTTGATGAAACCCGCCCGCCGCCATTGATCTGTCTGGATATCCCCCAGCGCGGTCTTGCGCAGGTTGGGTAAGGCCAGCCCGTCGAAGAGCAGATCGAGAAATTCGTCGGCGGAGAGGACGATGGCCACCTCGTCCTCTCCGAGACCGTCCGGCGAGCCCTCCCGGCCCTTTCCCGAACCGCCGCCCTCGGGTTTGCTGATTTTGTCGCCGCGCTGATATTCCTTGTTGCCGGGTAACACCCGCTCCCAGGAGGTGTCGCTGAGGTCGCGGCGAAAATTCGGTTCATGGAGATCGCGGGTGGGGATGGAAATGGGCTGGTCGGCGTTGGCCAGATCTTCAATGGAGCCGGAGCGCGCCATCTTTTCGACAGCGACCTTGAGCCGGGCGCGAACACGTCTTTGCAGACGATCCTGATTGGCCGTGGATCGAGTCCCGGAACTGCGCCGGTCGATAATCGTGCTCATGGCAGACTCCCAAGTGGCGACGCTTCACCCATATTATGACCTAAAACGGGGCGGATGGTTGCGGATTATTGCTGTTGGGGCGGGCCTCCCTCGTGGGAAGCCCGATACAAGTCACTGCTTACTCGTACACCTGCTCCCCATGTTGAGTGACGTCCAGACCTTCCCTTTCCTGCTCTTCTTTGACGCGCAGGCCCAGGGTCCAGTCGATGGCTTTGAGGATGATGAAGCTGACGATGGCATCATAGACAATGGTGACACCAACACCTGTCGCCTGAATGAGCAGTTGTCCAGTATTCCCTTCCAGCACACCCGCTGTACCACCGATGGCCTGCACCGCGAAGACGCCGGTCAGCAATGCGCCGACGATACCGCCGACGGCATGGACGCCGAAGGCATCCAGGGAGTCATCATAGCCCATCCAGTTCTTGAGATAGACCGATGCCCAGAAGCAAATGACCCCTGCTGCTATACCAATCCACAAAGCGCCCATAGGGCCGACGAAGCCTGAGGCCGGGGTGATGGCGACCAAACCGGCTACTGCACCGGAGGTCATGCCCAGCACCGTCGGTTTGCCGCGCGCCAACCACTCCGCAAACATCCAGGAGAGGGCCGCCACCGCGGTGGCAATCTGGGTGGTGGCCATGGCCATGCCCGCCCGGTCACTGGCCGCTACCGCCGAACCAGCGTTAAAGCCGAACCAGCCGACCCAAAGCAGGGAGGCGCCGATCAGGGTATACATCAGGTTGTTGGGGTGCATGGTGTCACGCTTGTAACCCACCCGCTTGCCCATGACCAGCGCCGCGACCAGGCCGGCAATACCGGCATTGATATGCACCACCGTGCCGCCTGCGTAGTCGAGGACGCCATCTGCAGCCAGCCAGCCGCCGGGACCCCAGACCATGTGGGCGATGGGCGCATAGACCAGCAGTGACCAGAAGCCGGTGAACCAGAGCAAGGCAGAAAACTTCATCCGCTCGGCGAAGGCGCCGACAATCAGTGCCGGGGTGATGATGGCGAAGGTCATCTGGAAAGTCATATAGACCGATTCCGGGATGGTGGGGGCGAGGGCATTGGCGGAATCCAGGCCCATGCCGTTGAGGAAAAGGCGGCTCAGGCCGCCCATGAAGGTATTGCCTGAGGTGAAGGTCAGTGAGTAGCCCATGATCATCCACAGTACGGAAATCAGGGCCGTGATGGCGAAACTCTGCGCCGCCGTGCCCAGGACGTTTTTCTTGCGCACCATGCCCGCATAAAAGAGGGCCAGGCCGGGGACGGTCATGAGCAGCACCAGAGCTGTGGAACTCAGCATCCATGCCGTATCGCCGCTGTTAAAGGGCGAGATGGTGTCGGCCTGGGCCAGCGGGCTGGCCAACAGGGCTAATGCGCCGACCCACTGCGTCCCCACAGAAATTTTGTATATCGCTCCCTTCCGCATCTTGTCACTCCTTCTTTCCTGTCAGATATAGGGCAGCTTGCCCCGTTGATCACTGCGATGGAACTAAGCAATAAGTGTGCAAGCATGGCTAACAATGGGAAATCGTATGGATTATGGATCGCGACGAGGCGTGTCTGGAACGAGTGGCGCACTAAAATAGTGCAACACATCTGCCGCACCACAACAATGATCGTGCTGCTATGAAAAATGCCCGCAAATGCGGGCGGGATATTGTGGCTGAGGGGAGTGTGGGCCGTTACTCTTTTCGGTGACGGCCTGGTGCCCCTAATGATGCTTGCGATAACGCATATACCAGTCCACCAGCAGGCGTACCTGCTTTTCGGTGTAGCCCTTGGCGGTCATCCGCGCGACGAAGTCCTGATGTTTGCGCTCATCGTCGGAGGAGCTCTTCTTGCCGAAAGAAATTACCGGCAATAAATCTTCCGTATTGGCAAACATCTTCTTCTCAATGACCGCGCGCAGCTTCTCATAACTGGTCCAGGCCGGGCTGACGCCGTCGTTGGATGCCTTGACCCGCAGCACGAAGTTCACCACCTCGTTGCGGAAGTCCTTGGGATTGGCGATACCCGCCGGTTTCTCGATCTTTTCCAGCTCTTCGTTGAGTAGGCTGCGGTCCATGAGCTGCCCGGTATCGGGGTCACGGAACTCTGTATCCTGTAGCCAGAAATCGGCATACTGGATGTAGCGGTCAAAGAGATTCTGACCGTAATCGCCGTAGCTCTCCAGATAGGCCTTCTGGATCTCCAGACCAAGGAACTCGGCATAGCGGGGCGCCAGTTCGGTCTTCAGAAAAGCGAGATAGCGGGATTCCATCTCCGTCGGGAACTGCTCGGCGCGGATTTGCGTCTCCAGTACGTGCAGGAGATGTACCGGGTTGGCCGCCACCTCCTCGCTGTCGAAGTTGAAGGTGCGCGACAGTATTTTGTAGGCGAAACGGGTGGAGATGCCGTCCATGCCCTCGTCCACACCGGCTGCATCGCGGTATTCCTGCAGACTTTTGGCCTTGGGGTCCTTGTCTTTGAGGGATTTGCCGTCGTAGATCTCCATTTTCGACCACAGGCTACTGTTGCCCGTTTCCTTGAGGCGGCTCAGCACGGAAAAGCGCGCCAGCATATCCATGGTATCGGGGGCGCAGGGGGCGGCGTGGAGGGCACTGCTTTCGAGGAGCTTGTGGTAGATCCGCGTCTCTTCGGTGACCCGCAGGCAATAGGGCACCTTGACGATATAGACTCGGTCGAGGAATGCCTCGTTGCGCTTGTTATTGCGAAAGGCGGACCATTCCGATTCATTGCTGTGGGCCAGGATGATGCCCTGGAAGGGCATGGCACCGAAGCCTTCGGTGCCATTGTAGGTGCCCTCCTGGGTTGCCGTCAGCAAGGGATGCAGCATCTTGATGGGCGCCTTGAACATTTCGACGAACTCCAGCACCCCCTGGGTAGCAACGTTCAGCCCTCCGGAATAGGAATAGGCGTCGGGATCGTCCTGGGAGAAGTCTTCCAGCTTGCGGATATCCACTTTGCCGACAAGACTCGAAATATCCTGATTATTCTCGTCGCCCGGCTCCACCTTGGTGATGCCGATCTGGTGCAACTGGGAGGGCATCAGGCGGTGGACGGTGAATTTGCGGATATCGCCGCCGAACTCGCGCAGCCGTTTGGCCGCCCAAGGAGACATGACGCTATGGATGGCGCGACGAGGAATGCCGAAACGATCCTCCAGCACCGGCCCGTCTTCGTCGGGATCGAAGAGCCCCAGCGGTGATTCGAAGAGCGGCGATACCTTGCCGTGGGCGGCCAGACAGTAGATGGGATATTGCTCCATCAGGCTCTTCAGACGCTCTGCCAGAGAGGACTTGGCGGCCCCTACCGGGCCGAGCAGATAGAGAATCTGCTTGCGCTCTTCCAGTCCCTGCGCCGCGTGACGGAAATAGGCGACAAGGTTTTCTACGACATCTTCAATACCATAGAAGTCTTTGAAAGCGGGGTAGGTAAGCAGCTTGCGGTTCATGAAAATGCGCGACAGCCGTGGGTCGACTTGGGTATCCAGCACTTGCGGCTCGCCGATGGCGGACAGCATTCGCTCGGCGGCAGTGGCGTAAGCCATGGGCTCGTGCGCACAAAGATCAAGGTAGGCATCCATAGAGAGGACGACTTCCTGCTGCTGCAGGAAACGCTCCTGATAACGGTTGAATAACGCCATTTGCCACTCCTTGCGGCACTGCCGCGTCCACGTCGTGTTAGACCCATTATGGGTCATGAGGTTCGCTGGTTGCGCAGACCCCAAGTGCGCTATGGAACAAGCATTTCCCGTGCCAGTCCGGTATGCGCGGCACTGACCGCATGTCATTTTACGGTGAATGGGGCGGACTGAACTGGTCGCCCACGTCGCGTGCCAGGATGGTGCATCTGTTGCACGAGTATGGTGCATAAACCGGGAGGGCGCCAGTATGATGATGGTGCGTTCGCCGACGGTCTGGCGCCGCTCGTGGGGCCAAAAATTTTTATAAGATATTGTTTTTAAGTGGTTATTATTAAATTTGTGTGGATTGATAGAAAAAAAGGGCGGAAGAGCCGCCCTGGAAGCCACTTGAGGAGGAGTGATCATATGACCATGATCATGGTTTATAAAGCAGAAAGTGTGCCAGATTCTGAGATATGGTACTGCGCTTTTACCAAAATGCATGGAAAAACTGATTTCAGCCTTGTTTGGCACGCCCTTTGCTGTATTGCGGACATGCATTCCCGGCATATTTCCAAACCCCGATCCGACAGGTGACCCCTATGAATCGCTTCGAGCATTTTCGTGAAGTGCGCAAAGATCTCTCAGCTTTATTGGGTGGAGTCGTCGATGCGGTAGCCAGTCCGCTACTGTTGCAGCAGGGCCGTGAGGCACAACGACAAAAACTGGCCTGTCTCATTGCCCGACATCCTTTCCTGGACCTTTGCTATCTGCTCAATGCGGAAGGATTGCAGATTGGGGATAATGTCGCTGCCTCCCGTCGGCGTAATACGCAGGGTGGGGAAGGTGTGGACCGTAGTCACCGGCCGTATTACCGGCTGACGCTGGAGGCGACTAGCCCGATACTCACCGAGCCTTATCTTTCTTCTGCCAATGGCCATATTTGTGTGACTGCCGCCGCCCCGATTCGTGATGAAAGTGGCAAACTGCTGGGTATGGTGGTGGCTGACAGTGAGTTCGATCGCGCCCTTGCCCTGCTGGAAGAGGACGATATTCGCCGTGGTTTTGAACCCTATTTTAAGGTTTTTTACATTTTGTTTTCATTGGGATTACTGGCGGTGAGCATGGCTTTGGGCCTGCACGCGGTGTTGTCGCTGGGGCCGGTATGGTCCGCGGCAGCTTCTCCGGGAGACTTTGCCGCCCCTTTTCAGGCAACCATCCTCTTTACGCTGGCTTTGGCGGTATTCGACCTGGCGAAGACCATTTTTGAAGAGGAGGTGCTGCTCCGTAAGGACATTCGTCGCCACAGTACCACCCGGCGTACCCTGACCCGTTTTATCGCCGCCATATTGATTGCGGTGTCTATTGAGGGATTGATGCTGGTTTTCAAATTTGCCCTGGATGCCCCGCAACATTTGTGGCTGGCGGTGGTGTTGCTACTTGCCGCCGCCGCTCTGATGGTCGCGTTGGGTGTCTATGTGTATCTCGGCGCGCGGGCAGAGGTCTTGTTGCTGCAGCATAAGGATCAGCGGCAGGAATAGTGCTCAGCCAAGCGCAGATCCAGGGTGTGGGGATAATCCGGCTGATTCTCTTCATAAGGTGGTTGCCAGGGATGTTCACCACCGCCGACGGGCACGAAGAGGCTCTCTCCGGAGCCCTGCAGGATTGCATCCGGCTGCGGACCCTGACCGTGCCCGGTGGTGGTGAAGCGGCTCTGCCGTCGTGCCTCCGCTTCCCAGGCGTTGACCGGAAAGACCTCTGAATTACGTCCGCCGGGATGCATGACATGGTAGGTGCAGCCGCCCACGCTACGCCCGTTCCAGGTGTCGATCAGATCAAAAGTCAGTGGCGTATGCACCGGAATGGTGGGGTGCAGCGCGGACGGCGGCTGCCAGGCGCGATAGCGTACCCCGGCCACCTGCTCATCATGGGCACGGGTGGCCCGCAGCGGCACCCACCGTCCGTTGCAGGCGAGCACATGGCGCCCCGGGGTCATACCCGTCACCCGCACCTGCAGTCGTTCAATCGAGGAATCCACGTAGCGCGCCGTGCCGCTGCCCGACATCTCTTCTCCGAGAACATGCCAGGGTTCGATGGCGGCACGCAGTTCGATGTCGATCTCGCCGACCCGGACATGGCCGTGCTGCGGAAAACGGAATTCTGAGAAAGGCGCCAGCCATTCGAGATCAAAAGCAACGCCGTGTTCCTGCAGATCCGCGCAAACGTCGCGGAGATCCTCCCAGACATAATGGGGCAGCATGAAACGGTCATGCAGCGTGGTCCCCCAGCGCACCAGTTCATGACGATAGGGGGCTTCCCAGAAGCGCAGCAGGAGGCTGCGCACCAGTAATTGCTGTACCAGGCTCATGCGGGCGTGGGGTGGCATCTCGAAGGCACGTAGTTCCACCAGTCCCTGGCGACCGGCAGTCCCGGTCGGTGAATAGAGCTTGTCGATGCAGATCTCGGCGCGGTGGGTGTTGCCGGTAATGTCCACCAGCAGATTGCGGAAAATACGGTCTACCAGCCACGGCTGCGGCACGATACCGGGCGGCACCTGAGCAAAGGCGATCTCCAGCTCGTAAAGTGCCTCATGGCGCGCCTCATCCACCCGTGGTGATTGACTGGTGGGGCCGATGAACATGCCGCTGAAAAAATAGGACAGGGCCGGATGGTGCTGCCAGTAGGTGATGAGGCTTTGCAGCAGGTCAGGACGGCGTAAAAAGGGACTATCACCGGGGGTGGCACCGCCGAGGGTCATGTGATTGCCGCCGCCGGTGCCGGTATGTCGGCCATCGAGCATGAACTTTTCGGCGGTCAAGCGGCAGGCGTGAGCCTCTTCGTAGATGGCTGTGGTCTTTTCCACCATCTCCGGCCAGTGTGCCGAGGGATGGATGTTGACTTCGATGACGCCAGGGTCGGGGGTGACGAGCAGTTTTTCCACTCGCGGATCGCTGGGTGGCGGATAGCCTTCGATGATCACCGGCATATTGAGTTCGGCGGCGCTGTGTTCGACCGCACTGAGCAGGTACAGATAGTGTTCTGTCACCTGCAAGGGCGGGAAGAAGCAGTACAGACAGCCTTTGCGGATTTCCACGGTGACTGCGGTATGGGGGATCTCCTCCCAGAGCGGCTGGTCCGCCGTGGGCGATGGCGGCGCTTCGGGGACATGGCTGTAGCGCGCGGCGATTTCGCCGTGGATATCCGGCAATGGCTGCATCGGCGCGAAGGGGTCACTCTCCGGCTGCCATTTTTTATGGGCTTCGACGACCCAGGGCAGGCTGTCGAGGGGCAGGCGCATACCCAGCGGCGAGTCGCCAGGCAGCAGCACCAGCCGCCCGCCCCGGAAACTCCAGGGCGCCGAGTACCAGCGCTGCTGGCGCCATTCCCAGGCGAGGGGGAGCACCCAGCCCACCGGGTGGTCGAGTCCGGCCTGCAATTTGCCGATCAGCGCCTGGCGTTCCAGCGGGTCATCTAAGCGATGGGTGCTGAGATCAATATTAACCGGAGTGCGGCCTTCCTGATGCAGGAGATGCCAGGCATCTTCGTAAGCGGGCAGCAGGCGGTTGCTGTCGAGCTGCAGGTGGCGGGCTAGGGCGCAGGCGAAGTTGTGGACATCATCCGCCTGCCAGCCGTAGTCGTGCAGTGGATCGGCGAGCAGTCGGGGTTCGTGCCACAAGGGAATACCATCCTTGCGCCAGTAGAGGCCAAGTGCCCAGCGCGGCAGGGGCTCGCCGGGGTACCATTTGCCTTCACCGGTATGCCGCAGCGCGCCCGGCGCGAAGCGTGCGCCGAGGCGCTGCGCCAACTTCTCGGCGCGTTCCCGCTTGCGGTCGCCGAGGGCTTCCTGATTCCATTCGGGGTCATCTACCCCTTCGCTGGCCACGAAAGTGGGCTCGCCGCCCATGGTGAGGCGCATGTCGGTGGCCTGCAGGCGGATGTCTACCGCATTGCCCAAGGCCATGATGTGCTTCCATTGCATATCGGTGTAGGGTTTGGTGACGCGCGGAGTCTCCGACAGACGGTTGACGGAGTTGGCGAAGTGGAATTCCACCTTGCAGGGATCAGTGGCGCCGGTAATGGGGGCGGCGCTTTCATAATGCGGGGTGCAGGCCAGCGGGATGTGCCCCTCGCTGGCAAACAGTCCGGAGGTAGGATCGAGACCGATCCAGCCGGCGCCCGGGACATAAACCTCCACCCAGGCGTGGAGATCGGTGAAATCGCTGGCTGGACCTGACGGTCCGTCCAGTGGCGCCTGATCAGCCACCAGTTGCACCAGATAGCCGGACACGAAGCGGGCGGCGAGACCCATGTGGCGGAGCACCTGCACCAGCAGCCAGGCGGTGTCGCGACAGGAGCCGCTGGCTTTTTGCAGGGTTTCTTCCGGGGTTTGTACCCCGACCTCCATGCGCAGGGTATAGCCGATGTGCCCCTGCAGTCGCTGGTTAACGGCAACGAGGAAATCCACGGTGCGCTGACGACGGCGCTTGATGTCGAGCAGAAAACGCTGCATTAACGGGCCTGCCTCCTCCCGCTCCAGGTAGGGTGCCAGATCTTTGCGGAGCGCCGGATCGTAATGAAAAGGCCAGTGTTCTGCCGCAGGCTCTATAAAAAAATCAAAGGGATCTATCACTGTCAGGTCGGCGATGACCTCCACATCCACCTTGAGCGAATGCGCGCGCTCCGGAAAGACCAAGCGCCCCTGATAATTGCCGAAAGGGTCCTGTTGCCAGTTGAGAAAGTGCCTGGTCGGTTCGACGTTGAGCGAGTAGGCGAGAATCGGCGTCCGGCAATGGGGTGCCGGGCGCAGGCGCAGTACATGGGGGTGGATCTGCACCAGGCGATCAAAGTCATACTCGGTCTGGTGGTGCAGGACGACATGGATACCCATGATGATTCCCTCTGGAGGTGAAGTAGGTGCCGTGTTTTCCGTCAGGCTTGTATGGTGCTCAAACGCAGTCCCTTAGGCATGCCATCGAAGCCCGAAGCCCCGAAGCATCGCGGGCGAAGTAGGTGCCTTGAATGGTGCGGTGGACCATGGCCAGGTCTTTCTGCGCCTGATCGAGGTATTCGTGCAACAGGTCCGGGCGCAGGTTGGCGAGCTTCAGGGCATCCAGGCGCCGCCGTGCTCGGCGCACCGCCTCGGCGGGGGTGCCCGCGTTGGGCAGGTGCGCCAGTGCCACCTCCATCTCGCCCAGGCAATATTTCATGCTGCGCGGAAACTTGCCGTCCTTGAGCAGATAGTCCACCACCTGATTGCTGCGCACCTGCACGGAAACATGGCGACGGTACATCTCAAAAGCGCTCAGGGCCCGCAATACGCCCAGCCAGAGACTGGTCCCGGTCGTTTTCTGCAGGCCGTGATCCTGGGGCAGGATCACGGCGCTGGTCACGTCAACAATGCGCGTGGTCATGTCGGCGCGTTCCATGTTGCGACCCAGCTTGATGAACTGGTACACATTGTCCTGGCTCATGCTGCTGATGAGCAGGCCCACCAGGGCATGGCGTCGGGAAATGACCTCGCTGAGAAAGGCGTAACGCGCATGGCGGCTGTCCGAGCTGGCACCGGCATGTTCACGGACGAAGAGGAAGAGGGTGTTCAGACGCTCCCAGAACTCGGCGGGGAGCAGGTCGCGAAAGGTGCGGCAGTTCTCCCGGGCCTGATGGATGGCGGCCATCACCGAGTTGGGGTTGCGCTCGTCGGCGATGAGAAATCGCATGATGCGGCCTTCCTCCGGCGTGCCGTAGTGCTCCGTGTAGAGTTCGGCGTCGCCCGTCACCTGCAAGAGGATGTCCCAGCCGAACTCGGCGCCCTGGGGCAGGTCGAGCAACAGCAGCGTGGTGGCATTGATCAGCCGGGCCATGTCTTCGGTCCGCTCCAGATAGCGGGCCATCCAGTACAGGTTTTCAGCTACTCGCGAAAGCATGGAGCCTCCTCATCGACAATCCAGGTGTCTTTGCTGCCGCCGCCCTGGGAGCTGTTCACCACCAGCGAGCCGGGTTGCATGGCCACCCGGGTCAGGCCGCCGGTGGTCACGTACATTTTGTCGGCCTGCAGAATAAACGGGCGCAAGTCCAGGTGACGGGGTTCCAGGTGATCGTCCACCAAAGTCGGTGCGGTGGAAAGATTCAGCGTGGGTTGGGCGATATAATTGCGCGGATTGGCGATGATCAGTTCCGCGAAGCGTACCCGCTCTTCCGGCGTGGCGCGCGGTCCGATGAGCATGCCGTAACCACCCGACTCATTGGCCGGTTTGACCACCAGTTCATCCAGGTGATTCAGTACGTAGTCGCGGTCCGCATCGCGCATGCACAGGTAGGTTGGTACGTTGGGCAGGATGGGATCGACATCCAGATAATAGCGGATGATCTCGGGCACGAAGGCATACACCACCTTGTCATCGGCGACCCCGGCACCGGGGGCATTGGCGATGGCGACCGTGCCGCGTCGCCAGGCGCCCAGCAGCCCGGGAACGCCAAGGGCGGAGTCGGGGAGAAAGACTTCGGGATCGAGATAATCGTCGTCGATACGCCGGTAGATCACATCCACCCGCTGTGGTCCGGAGATTGTCTTGAGATAAACGACATCGTCGTTGCCGACGAAAAAGTCCGCGCCTTCCGCCAGATAGGCACCCATCTGCTGTGCCAGATAACTATGCTCGAAGTAGGCCGAGTTGTAGATGCCAGGGGTGAGCACCGCCACGACGGGTCGCTCCCCCTCGCGCGGGGACAGGGCAGCGAGCGTTTCGTAGAGCCGGTTGGGGTAGTCATCCACCGGCAGGATGATGGAGGACTTGAAGAGCTCTGGAAAGAGCCGCTTCATGATTTGCCGGTTCTCCAGCATGTAAGAGACACCGGAGGGAACCCGTAGATTGTCCTCCAACACATAGACCGTGCCGTCGGCATCGCGCACCAGATCGCTGCCGCAGATGTGCGCCCAGACCCCCAAAGGCGGATGCACGCCCCGACAGGCGTCCCGGAAATTGCGGGAGCTGGCCAGTACCTCGGCGGGGAAAACGCCGTCGGCGACAATACGCTGCTCGTTATACAGGTCGTCGATAAAGAGGTTGAGGGCTCGTAAGCGTTGCTTGAGCCCCTCTTCAATGCGCACCCATTCCCGTTGCGGCATGATGCGGGGAATGATATCGAAGGGCCAGGCGCGGTCGATATTGCCAGCCTCGCTGTACACGGTGAAGGTGATACCCATGGCGAGGATGGCAGCATCTGCGGCCTGCCGACGGGCGAGCAATTCGCTGCTGTCCAGGGTGCCGAGGTAATCAAACAGCGGGGCTGCAGCCAGGCGCGGAATGCCGCCTTCGCCCACCAGTTCATCATAGGCGATCTGCTGCTGATAATGCGTGCTCAGCCAATCCATAAGCCTTTTCTCCCCTTCGCGTGATGCACGCTCACGTTCCTGATATGGCGGTGAAACGGCGTCCTCGTCCGTATGGTGGATCGGGCCGCGCTATAGTCATTGGAGAGGTTTGAGCAAAACTTGTGCCAAATTCTGGTCGGGTAGTCTCCGATTTTTCCTGATCTCTGTGATAACGCTATTCTGATCGGTGAGCCTGGTCATCGGCTACTTGTGTCTGCTGTGCGCCTTGACGGGGTCCTGAATCTGCGGCCTTCGTATCAACTCGCATTTGAGCGGGGAAGTACGTTTGCACTATAGCGGTGCATAAGGTTCACATTTGGTGCATGAAACAGGATTCACCCGCATTTCCGGAGCTTAGGCCAGCGGGGTGTCAGAGATCTCCCAGGCAAAGTGCGGCAGATCATCCAGTGCTTTCAGCAATCCCTGACTCCAGCGGTCGCCGATGCTCCGGTAGAAGGGGTCATCCTCGGACATTGTCAGATAACGCCCTGCCCGTAGGCTGTTGGTGCGATAAATGAGCAACTCCACCGGCGGACCCACAGTGACATTACTACGCATGGTAGAGTTCATGGAAACCAGCGCACAGCGTGCCGCCGCCTCCAGCGAGAGTTCGGGGCTGATGACCCGGTCCAGAATCGGCTTGCCATATTTGATTTCACCGATTTGCAGAAAAGGATGGTCCGAGGATTCATGGATGTAATTGCCCTGCGGGTAAATCATGTAGGTGGCCGGGACCTTGGTCCCGATCTGTCCACCGAGGATGAAAGTCGCCTCAAAGTTGGTGTTGGCGGTGTCGCGGTTGGCCTGGTTACGCTGTACCTCCGCATTGATGAGGCCGACATAATCCGCCGCCTCCGCCATGCTGGTCAGATTGAGCAGATGGGTTTCGGCGTCCTGATCAATATCCTGCTGCATCCGCTTGACCACGCCCTGGGTGGTCGCCAGGTTGCCCGCCGAAAGCAGGCAGAGAAAGCGGTCTCCGGGCCAGCAGAAATTGTGCATTTTAGAGTAGATGCTGACATTGTCGGTACCTGCATTGGTCCGCGAGTCGGAGCAAAAAATCAGGCCCTCTGCGACATGAGCGGTGAGGCAATAGGTCATGGCATGTTCCTGTAAGCCCGGCGACATGGATTCACGATATTCGCTGAAAATGATGCCTTTGGGAAGTATGGACCTTGCCTGCCTCCAGGAGGCGCTAGGTAATCTGTCAGAAGTGCACTATTATGGTGCAATCGGTGGTTGGCGATGGATCGCCGCACAGTGACTGCGGGTCCGTGTTGGTGTTGAAGAACTGAGTAGTGCCAAGTGGTATGCCGATGTGAGGGGTGTTGCCTCCCTGATGAGCTGGTGCGCTTTTTGCTTGACTGGGCATAGAGCCTGTTTGGTGAATCACAAAATCGGAGCTTGCATGGTGCGCCGTAAAAGCATAATCACTCTGCCCACAGAGAATATGGTGCTGGATGCTCTGGAATCGGCGGTACTGGTTCTGGGGAGTGGTTACCACATTCGTTATATGAATCCTGCCGCCGAAAATCTGCTGCGCGTTAGCCAGCACCAGGCGCTGGGACAGGCCTTATCGGCACTTTGCAGTATCGTCGGTGATGAGCGCTTCGCCACACTTTTTGCGGATGCCGCTACGGCAAACACGGCGATACTGCGCAGGGCTTTGTCTTTGGTGCTGAGTGAGGGCGGTAGTGCAGTAGTGGATTTGGTGGTGACTCCCGCGCCAACGGACGGCCTCATTCTGGAAATGCGGCCAATGGAGCTGCCGGCACGTCATGCCGAGGAGGAAATGCAGGATCGTATCTATGGCGTCGCCCAGGAGATGTTGCGTGGCCTCGCCCACGAAATCAAGAATCCCCTCGGCGGCTTGCGCGGGGCCGCGCAACTCCTGGAGCGTGAACTGCAGCGCCCTGAACTGAAGGATTACACACGGGTCATTCTCCATGAGGTGGATCGTCTCCATCATCTGGTGGATCGCCTGCAAGGACCCCGCAGCCGCCCGGTTTTTGCCGAGGTGAATATCCATCAGGTACTTGAACATGTGCGTCGGCTGCTGAACGCGGAATTGCCCACGGGTATTTCCCTGCGTTTCGATTACGATCCCTCTATCCCCGATATTTTGGCCGATCAGGAGCAACTGGTGCAAGTTTTTCTGAACTTAATGCGTAACGCCCAGCAGGCGCTGGACCGCCACGGCACGATCCTGATTCGTACCCGGGTCGAACGCTACGTTACCCTCTTGCATCACAAGTTTCGCCTGGCGCTGCGTGTGGATGTAGTCGATAGCGGCCCGGGAATCCCTCCAGACCTGTTGCCCCGGATTTTTTTGCCGCTGGTCACCAGTCGTGCTGAGGGCATGGGGATGGGGCTCGCTATCGTCCAGGGATTGGTACGCGGGCATGGCGGGGTGGTTCATTGCCACTCGCAACCCGGGGAAACGGTATTTTCCGTTTCTCTGCCTCTGTCAACGCACCGGGAGACCTTCGCATGAGACAGGTCTGGATTATTGATGATGACCCTTCAATTCGCTGGGTGTTAGAGAAAGCGCTGACCCAGGCTGATATCCCGGTACGCAGTTTTGTCGAGGCCGACAGTGCCCTGCGGGCACTGGGGCGCGAGCAGCCGGAAGCCATCGTCACCGATCTGCGCATGCCGGGCCTGGATGGGCTGGCCTTCCTGCGCGAAGTGCAATCGCGTTGGCCAAAACTGCCGGTAATCGTGATGACAGCGCACTCCGATCTCGACAATGCCGTCGCCGCTTTTCAGAGCGGGGCTTTTGAATATCTGCCTAAACCGTTTGATATGGACGAGGCCGTTGTTCTGGTGCGGCGCGCTCTTGGCAGTCAGGCAGAGCCGAGCGCCGCGAGTGTTGAGGAGAGCGATCCGACGGAAATGATTGGCGAAGCTCCGGCCATGCAGGAGGTGTTCCGTGCCATCGGTCGTCTGTCGCGCTCACAGATCAACGTGCTTATTACCGGCGAGTCGGGGGCAGGCAAGGAACTGGTGGCCAGTGCTCTGCATAGACACAGTCCCCGCGCGCACGGACCCTTCATCGCCATCAACACGGCGGCTATTCCCGCCGAATTGCTGGAATCGGAACTTTTCGGCCATGAAAAGGGCGCTTTTACCGGGGCGGTGCAGACCCGGCAGGGTCGCTTTGAGCAGGCTTCCGGGGGTACCCTCTTTCTCGATGAAATTGGCGATATGCCCGCCGCCCTGCAGACGCGGCTGCTACGGGTGCTCTCCGACGGCACCTTCTACCGGGTCGGTGGCCATGCGCCCCAACGTGCGGATGTCCGCGTTCTCGCCGCGACCCACCAGAATCTCGAAGCCAAGGTGCGCGACGGTAGTTTTCGGGAAGATCTCTACCACCGTCTCAACGTCATCCACATCCACCTCCCACCCATGCGGGAGCGGCGTGAAGATATCCCGCGCCTGGCCCGCCATTTTCTCCGTCGCAGTGCGGAGCAGTTGGATGTCGAGCGCAAGGTATTGAGTCCGGCAGCGGAGTTCGCTTTCATGAATTGGTATTGGCCAGGCAATGTTCGCCAGTTGGAGAATGTCTGTCGCTGGATTACCGTGATGGCACCTACCAGCGAGGTTCAGGTGACAGATTTGCCGCCGGAAATGGCCGCGCCGGCGCCGTCTGCCGTGCCGCAGGACTCGAACGTCCAGGATTGGCGTCTGCTGCTGGGGGGTATAGTACGGCAGCGCCTCGCTGACGGCGAAGAGTCTTTGTTGGACAAGATTCAGCCGCAGTTCGAGCGCTGTCTGCTGGAAGCAGCCCTGCAACATACCCGTGGCCATAAGCAGGACGCCGCGCACAAGCTCGGGTGGGGGCGCAATACACTCACCCGCAAGCTCAGAGAGTTGGGTATGGACGACAGCACCAAAGCTGCTTCTGGCGAATCCGGGGCTTTCGACTAAAACTCCCTTGTATACTGATAAAAAGGGTGTGTTTGGGGAGTTTGGTCGAGATTGAGGTGTCTATGCAAGGTGTAATGCTACTATTGGAAATCGTGGTGGTCCTGCTGCTATTGGCGGAAGTTTTTGTCCGCCTGCGCGCACGTCGACGACGTATACCGAATAAAAGCAGCGCGCCAGTCCCCTCATCGGCGCGTTTGGCAGCGACCGCGAACGCACCGCAGATTCGATTGGAACTATCCGGTGTAGAAGCGGTTGCTCCATCCGTTACTACCGGCGGCGCCGAACAGCAAGCGCTCAGCATTGACGACCTTCTCAATGAAGCCATTATTTATATGGAATATGGACACTATGCCCAGGCGGCTACGGTTTTACGCTGGTACGTAGACCTTAACCCCCATGAGACCAAGGCGATCAACAGGCTTCTGGATGCCTACCTGGCGATGGCAGACATCGATAGTTATGCCGAGCTGCTTGAAGGTCTGGGAGAGAAGCCGGGCGCGGCGCCCATGAATGAGGCGTGGTGGAAAGAACGCGTGGATACCGGGTTGGCGCAGGATCCGGGCAATCTCGAACTGCTGGTGCTGGCTGAGAAGGTGGGGATGGCGGTGCCGATACCTCAAGCGCAGGCGCAGGCATCGGAAACGGCCATGACCGCAGAGATGGCGCTGGCGCTGGTGTCCCGCAACCCTGATCCTGCCTATGGTATGGCGGTATTGCAGCGGGCTATTGCGCATGAGCCGCAACGCCTGCCTCTCTATGCCGAACTCTTGCGTGTTACCCATCAGCAACATCGTATTGAGGACTATCTCAATGCATTGATTCTGCTGTTTCTTGCGGTGAGAACCGGGGGTAAAACTTTGCGCGAGCGCATGCTGCGGGCCGGCATCGATCTGGGGCCACATCCTTTGTGGAGCGTGCTGGCGCAGTGGAACGGCGACCCTGAGACTTTACGGCAGTTGGCCCAGTCACGCCATTTGGAGATTCCCGCCGGATTATCCGGTGCTACCACAGATCGCTAATAACTGCGCTTGACAAGTTTATGCCGTGCTAACGACAATCGCCTGCGGCCGCAAGCTTGCACCTTCTGGTGTGGAGCAGGTGCTGATGCAGGGACAGGGGGCAGCAGGGCATCATGGATTTGGAGGAAGTCAACCGCCTTGTGCGGTCCGATATGGCGGCGGTAAACAGCGTCATCCAAGAGCAACTGCGTTCCGGGGTGCCGACTATCCCGGCCATGGGCACTTACCTGATCAATGCCGGCGGCAAAAGGCTGCGGCCCATCGTTCTGCTACTGGCCGCGCGTATGGGCGGTGAACGTGGTCCGCGTCCGATCCCGCTGGCTGCAGTCGTGGAGTTCATCCATACGGCCACGTTGCTGCATGATGATGTGGTCGATGGATCCGAACTGCGGCGCAGTAACGCGACGGCTAATCAACTCTGGGGTAATGCCGCCGCCGTGCTTGTCGGAGATTTTCTTTATGCTCGAGCCTTCGAGATGATGGTACAGGACGGCGATATGCGTATCCTCGCCACCATGGCAGAGGCTACCAGCGTTATTGCCCAGGGTGAGGTCGCACAACTGGAGAATGCCAATGACTCCGATCTGAGTCCTGGGGCATATTTCTCAGTGATCAAGGCCAAGACCGCCAAGCTTTTTGAGGCGGCAGCGCGTATTGGGGCCTTGGTAAATAATCTGGATGCTGCCGCGGAAAAGGCGTTGGCGCAATACGGTTCCTTGCTCGGTATCGCTTTTCAACTGATGGATGATGCCCTGGATTACTCCACCAGTGTCGAGAAAATGGGTAAGAATCGGGGTGATGATCTTGCCGATGGCAAGGCGACCCTACCCTACATCCATGCCATGCAGCATGCTACGGTGGCAGAACAGGCCATTCTGCGTGAAGCACTTTGCGGTGATGCGCCAGCCATCTTTGAACCAGTCTGGGAAATTATTGCCAGAACAGGGGCAATTGATTACACTTTGCGCGTCGCGGAGGAAAAGGCGGATCAGGCTATTGCTTATCTGTCTGGATTCCCAGGCAGTGTGGAGAAAGAAGCCTTGGCTTTTTTGGCAGCATTTGCTGTGCGGCGTGACTTTTGAAGATATGTTATCGGGGCGTGGCTCAGCCTGGTAGAGCGCCGCCTTCGGGAGGCGGATGTCGGAGGTTCGAATCCTCTCGCCCCGACCAATTGAGGAAAGGCCCGCATTGTCGGGCCTTTTTCGTAGTCGTTTGGTAACGGTCTTGTAGTTTTCCTGGTCGATGCGCCTGTATAGGAAATAGGGGCGCCTTGGCATCATGCGGGTGTGTTTGCCGATGCTGAAGTGGCTTATTCTCGCAGCGTTTGCTGTGATCCTGTTTTATGGCTGGCGCCAGAAATGCCGCCATCCGAAAGTCTCCGCTATGGATCGTTTGGTGTGTTGCACGCGTTGCAACCGGCATCTTTCCATTCGTGCGGCGGTCTGTCGGGGTGATGGCGATTACCGTTGTCCACAACATGCCGGAGACGACCAGTGAATCCTACCATACCCTCTTTCCGAGCCGGGCTCTATGCCACCTTTGCTCTCATCGCTTATGGACTTTCCTGGTATTACAACGGGCAGTTGATTCCGCTGCTGGCCATTACCAGTATCGTTCTGATGATCTGGGGTGCCTTGGTCTGGTGGCCACGTTTGCGTGAGGGACTACCCTGGCCCCGCGGTTTCCTGCCGGTTTTTATGTTGCTCTGGCTAGTGTGGTTTGGTCTGACCCTGTTCTGGAGCGGGTCGCCTTATAGTAGTTGGTTCTATTTTTGGGTGCTGGGTTCCCTGCCGTTGGTATTTCTCATCAGTGTGATGATTCCAGAGCCCATTGCGGAACAGTTCTGGCTTTGGCTGTGGCGGGGCGCACTAGCCAGTGCCTGGATACTAAGCGGCATGGCCCTCTGGCAGTATTACCAGTGGATGGGACAAGGAATTATTCTGGTCAATCTGCGGCCTTACGGCCCACTGTTGGATACCAACAGTTTCGCCGCCTGGCTGAATCTGCTGTTTTTCCCGACCCTTGCCGTCTATTTTGTACAGGATGGTCGCCGCCGCACCCGCTTTTTGAGTGGCGGTGCCAACCCGGTAGCTTTGTTTTATCTGCTGACGCTGACGCTGCTGCTCCTTGCCTTCTTCTCTACCAATAGCCGCGGCGGACTTCTGGCCTGGGCTTGTACCATGCCTTTTGCCATCTGGGGTCTGTGGCGACAGCCCGCAGCGCGTTCGCGCTTTGTGCTGATTTTCGGTATCGCCTTCATTGCTCTATTGCTGATGGATTATGCCCATGGTTTTAATCTGATCGGGCATCTTGCTCCAGGATATATCTACAGCAATATCAATACGATATCTAGAGGATTGATGTGGGTGGCCACTTGGCACATGTTCCTCAGCCATCCCTGGTTGGGCACAGGGATTGGGTCCTATTTTCTGAATTATCCCGCATATCGCCTGCCCGACGAACTCGCCTCGGCCGGTACTTACGCCCACAATGACTATCTGGAGTACCTGGCCGAAGGTGGACTTATCAATCTGGGTTTTCTCCTGGGTTTTGCGGCGATCCTTATGTATGCGTTGTACCGCCTGTTGTACCACGCGGGCAAGGTCCTGCAGGTGACGGATGAACGTCGCTTGTCGGCTTTGGGTCTGGTGTTGGGGGTTTTTGCTATCACCGGTCATGCGTTAGGGAACTTTATTTTTTATAATTTCCCCCTTAGCCTGCTGGCGGGACTTTTTCTGGCGCGCGCATGGCGTATCTACGGTGTTCAGGGTGAGACTGCGCCCTTATTGCCACGAATCGGCATTGACCATGGATTCATTGCTCAGTCGCTCCTGGTGTTGGCCATAGTGGTAGCTTCCTGGAATTTGGTCGCTGATGGCGCGACTTTTGCCCTGCTGAGCGATAATGGCTGGCTCAATCGGGTGATCACGAATCCGAACCGGC
This sequence comes from Acidithiobacillus sp., assembly GCF_027322205.1. Classification (GTDB taxonomy): domain Bacteria; phylum Pseudomonadota; class Gammaproteobacteria; order Acidithiobacillales; family Acidithiobacillaceae; genus Acidithiobacillus. The sequence continues at coordinate 4,486 of NZ_DAHVHY010000009.1, read as the reverse complement.
GGGCCTTATTTTTGCTCAAGGCGGCGGATGTGTTGACCCTGGTGCGTCCTCTGGCGACACAACCCCATGTGTATCTGGCCAATACTTACCTGACTCTCGCGAACAGTGAGACGCCGCCGGATGCCGCACACCGCCGTTCCCTGGTGATGGCGGCGCTCGGTCAATACCACCAGAGTCTGGTGGGGATTCCGCAGCAGTCGGGGGTATGGAATTCCATCGGAACGCTCTATCTGGAGCAGGGTGCCCTGCTCGGTTTCGATAGAAAGCACAGGGATCAGCAGGCTTTGCTGGCTTGGCGTAAGGGGTTGGCCATCAATCCCGAAAGTGTTGGCCTGCGCAATAAAATCGCCCAATTGGCCTATGTGGATCAGGGTCAAATCAAAGAGGGGGTGGCCTTTTTAAGGGCGGGGTTGCAGCGGCCGCTTTTCCCCTACCCGCGCAGTGATCTGCAGATGGAGATCGCCCTGACCCAATGGCGAGCAGGCGAACAGCATGCGGCAGAGATCACTTTGTTGCAGTTGCTGCGAGCTAATCCGGGTTATGCCCCAGCTGTTTCCTGGCTGCAAACGATTCATCGTCAGTCCGCGCATGGGATGGGGGTGCCACACTGAACGCAGCAGACCCAAGAAAAGTGCTGAGAAACTGCGCATGCCACCGGAACGACTAGGCTTGCAACGCATTTTGCCGCGCTGGCGAGCGATATTGCTCCTTGTCGTCATTCTGCTGGGGCTGGTGGTGGTGCTGGCGCGAGATACGGAATTGCAATGGTGGCGGACCCATCATTTGCGTGCCCAAGGGCGCATGCGTTATTTGCAGACGCGGCCTTTGCCCGCCGATCGGGGCGTGATTTATGGGAGCAGCGGCGATGCACTGGCGGTAAATGTGCCAGCGGTGACCATCTGGACCGATCCGCGTCTCTTCAATGCCCACCGCAATGACTGGAACGAGGTGGCGCAGTCTCTGGACCTCAGCCCAGAGACTCTGGCGGCGCGGGTGCGGTCGGGTGGGTCAGGCTTCGCCTATATCCTGCGTCAGGTGCAGCCGCAGTTGGGTAAATCCCTGGACGCACTGCATGTGCCCGGTATCTATGTGCAAAAAACCAGCCGCACCTATTATCCTCTTGGCGCGGTAACCACACCGCTGCTGGGCCTCGTGCATCTGGATCATCAGGGTGCCGCCGGGCTGGAGAGGGGTTACAACCAATGGTTATCGGGTAAGGCGGGCAGTGAAACGGTGCTGGTGGACGGGCAGGGCGAAGTGCTTCATGTTCTGGGTGCGCGGCAGACGCCAGCGCCCGGCCACGACCTGCACTTGACCATCAATCCGCAGATTCAGTATTGGGCCTACATGACGTTGCTGGCAGCGCAAAAGCACTTCGGTGCCACAGATGGCTCGGCGGTGGTAATGGATGCGCAAACCGGGCAGATTCTCGCCATGGCGAGCGTGCCCTCCTGTAATCCCAACGCGCGCGACGGTTGCGGCGACCCGTCTGATTATGTGAATAATGCCGTACATCAAGCCTTTGAGCCCGGTTCAGTCATGAAGCCGTTTATGGTGGCTGCGGCACTTAAAACGGGCAGCATCCAGCCGGACCAGAGCTTCAATGTCTCCCACTGCCTGCCCGTGGGCGGTTTCTGTATCCGCGACGATGTGGTACACCATGAATTGAACGTGGCGCATATTCTCAAGTACTCCAGCGACATTGGTGCGGCTAAAATTGCTTTGCGGACGCCCGCACAGGCTATTTATGACATGTACTGGGCGGCAGGTTACGGTCAGGATCCGAATCTCGGCTTTGCGGGCGCTACGGGTGGTGTGCTTCCTCGGCCTCAGACTTGGGATAAGGCGCGCCATGCCACGATTGCGCTGGGCTACGGGGTGTCCGTGACGACTCTGCAATTGGCGGAGGGTTATGCGGCCATCGCCAATGGAGGCTATCATGTCACCCCGACGTTGATCGCCGGGCAGCCGGTGCAGCGCGTGCGGATCATGTCTGCAGGCATCGCCGCCCACCTGCGGCACTGGCTGGAAGGGGTTTGTGCGGCCAATGGCACCGGTATCCTTGCCGCCATTCCCGGCTACGCGGTGGCTGGCAAAACGGGAACTGCGAATATGGCCAACGGCAAGGATGGTTTTTTGAAGAACAAGACCAATGCCACTTTTGTCGGCTTTGCGCCGGGCTTTGCGCCGAAGCTGGTGATGGCGGTGACCATGCGCGGAAGTACCCGCTACTGGAATTTCGGCGGAGTCGAGTCAGCGCCGGTGTTTCGGGTAACCATGCGCCATGCCCTCGAAGATCTGAATATTGCACCACGCTGGTGCGGAGGCAAGGTCTGTGTTTCTAAGAATGATCCTATTACGACCACTCAGGCAGAAATCTGGGCGGAGGGGGGTGGCAATTGAGTAGACTGGATAAATGGGTCGCGGGGGTGCTTACGGCAGGTATCGCGGTGATCCTGCTGGGGGTGCTGGCGGCGGCAGCCTTTGCCCGCATCCCGGTGGCGCACATCTATGTGGATGCAGCGGGGGCACGCGCCATCGTTGTCGGTGGGCATCAGGCAGCGGCCGCTCCTGACTGGCCGGATGCCTATCGGGTGAGTCCGCGCTCTGCGGTCACGGCTTTCTGGCCTAGTGCTATCCTGGACTTCAAAAATGGTGCTTCGGTGACCCTGCCGCGCAAAGATATTCTGTTGTGGGTATACCGTGGCTGAGCCGCGCGACTGGCTGCAGCAGTGGCTGCGTGAATTGATCAAAGGCGCAGGTCTGGTGCTGCTGGTGCTGCTGGCGGTGCTGGTGCTGCTGGCTGTGGATGGTCTGTTGCTGATTCCGGGGCTGATCATCGCTTATGACCTGACCGCGATAGCCTGGCAATGGCAGGGTTTTGTCCCTGACCCGCGGGTGCCGCCCGGACCATGGATGAGCATGGCCGTGGGCCTGCTCGCCACCCTGGTTCCGGCCATTATTGACGGTGTGGTGCTGCATTTTTTGCTGCGCGACAAGGCGCGGCGCGCACCGAAGTCTTCTTCCTAGGAGTCTGCGGCCAAGGCGGCTGCCTTTTCTTCCAGCGACTCCCAGCGCCCATAGGCTTTCGTCAGGGAGGTGCTGACGGTATCAGCGCGGGCCTGCATCTCGCGCAGCCGCTCCGGGTTCTGATAGGTTTCCGGCAGGGCCAACGTGGCAGCGATTTCACCCTGTTCTTTCTCCAGCGCCTCAATTTGCACGGGCAGGGTGGCGAGTTCCTGGGTTTCCTTGTAGCTCATGGCGGATTTTTTGCCCCTGCCGCCATCGCGTTTGCCAGAACCCTTACCGCCGCTACTCTCCGTAGACTTTCCCGGGCGCCGGACTCCGTCTGCCAGCGCAGCCAGTCCTCGTAGCCGCCCGCATTCTGACTGATCTGCCCGTCCTCCCCGAAGGCGATCACCTGGGTGACCACGTTATCGAGAAAGTCCCGGTCATGGGAGATCAGAAAAAGTGTGCCAGCGTAACTCTGTAAACGCTCTTCCAAAATCTCCAGGGTTTCCAGATCCAGGTCGTTGGTGGGCTCATCCAGTACCAGGATGTTAGCAGGGCGGGCAAACAGGCGGGCGAGCAGCAGACGTGCGCGCTCGCCGCCAGAAAGCGCTTTTATCAGCCCCCGCGCGCGGCCGGGTGGGAAAAGGAAGTCTTGCAGATAACTTAGTACATGACGGCGTTCGCCATTGATTTCGATGAAATCATTGCCATCGGCGATGGCGTCTAGCACCCGGCTCTCGGGGTCGAGGGCGGCGCGCATCTGGTCGAAGTAGGCGACCTCCTGTTTGGTGCCGCGGCGGATGGTACCCTCTCGTGGCTCCAGTTCACCGAGGATCAGGCGCAGCAGCGTCGTCTTGCCCGCCCCATTGGGGCCGATAATGCCAACCCGGTCGCCGCGTTCAATGCGTGTGGAAAAATCGCGAATGACCGGATGCCCCTTATAGGCAAAAGAAACATGATCCAGTTCGGCAATGAGTACACCGGAACGGTCTGCCGTGCTGATTTGCAGGGTGGCCTGCCCCTGCTGCTGGCGACGGCTGGCGCGCTCCTCACGCAGCCCCTCCAGACGCCGCAGGCGGCCCTGGTTGCGCTTGGCACGGGCCTTGACCCCCTGGCGCAGCCAAGCCTCCTCTTCCGCCAGTTGCCCTTCCAGACGGCTGTCGGCGGCGGCTTCGGCGGCGAGAACTTCGGCCTTGCGGCTTTGATAAGCGGCAAAAGTGCCGGGAAAACTACGCAGTATCCCGCGATCCAGTTCAATAATGCGGGTCGCCAGGCGGTCGAGAAAACGCCGGTCGTGGGTGATGAAGACCAGTGTGCCGCGATGGCGCAGCAGGGATTGCTCCAGCGCCAGAATCGCTGGCAGGTCGAGATGGTTGGTGGGTTCGTCGAGAAAAAGCAGGTCCGGATCAGCGACGAGTGTGGCGGCGATGGCTACCCGTTTGCGCTGGCCACCGGAAAGGGCGCTAACCACGCC
>NZ_DAHVHY010000099.1 GCF_027322205.1 Acidithiobacillus sp. | reverse complement strand
CCGCCAGCGCCGCCGCGCCCAGGGGCAGCACATTCACCCGTCGCCGCGCATCGAGCAGACGCTGGGTATCGCGGTGGAACATCTCCACATAGGCCATGCAGTGGTGGCCGAAGCTGACCGGTTGGGCGACCTGCATGTGCGTCAGGCCGGGGAGGATGGTCTCGACTTCGCGCTCAGCGAGATCAATAAACACCTTTTGCAGATGCTGTAGCGCCTGGATGAGGTCATCCAGACAGCCGCGGGTATAGAGGCGCAGGTCGGTGGCCACTTGATCGTTGCGGGAACGACCGGTGTGAAGCTTCTTGCCGACCTCACCGATGATTTCCGTCAGGCGTGACTCGACGTGCATGTGGATGTCTTCCAGGGCATCGACAAAGGGGAGGCGGTTTTCGACAATTTCCTGCCGCACCTGCGCCAGCCCGGTGACGATGGCTTCCACCTCAGTCTCCGTCAGCACGCCCACCCGGCCCAGCATGCGCGCATGGGCCATGGAGCCACGGATGTCCTCCGCGTACAGACGGCGGTCCACCTGAATGGATGCCGTAAAGGCTTCCACCAGACTGTCGGTGCCCGCCGCGAAGCGCCCACCCCACAATTTTTCACTCATGCCTACACCTCCTGTCCTGCCCGCGACTATAGCGAAAAGGAGGCATTGTTCGCCAGCGTTCCTGGCCTGTTCACCCGATTTTTGGCATTCCCCTCCCGCTCTTGTTACAGTCCGGGAGACAGGCAGATTTGAGGGGTACGACGGATGGATGAGGCAAAACAATCTCATACCTGGCGCTGGCTGGTTGTGCTGGCGCTGGTACTGATCGTAGCGGTGGCATGGTTCTTCTGGTGGCAAAATCAGGAGGCCAGGGTACGAGCCAAAGCACCCGCTCAGGCGACTGCTACCGTACAACTGGTATCACCAACCGCTTCGACACAATCAGTGGCCAATTTCCCGGTAGGCAAGGCGGTCTCTCAGATTGGCACGCTGGAAGGTCCCATCAGCGGGCAGTGCGGCAATATCAAGTGGCACAATCTCAGTCCCGCCGACGTCGCCAATCTGCGTAAGCTTTGCCCGCCCGCGGCCGCTGCCCGATCCTGAAGTCACCCGCTTAACGTGACTGCGGCAAGATTATGCGTGCCTCCAGGCCGCCACCTGGGGCGTTGGCCAGGGAAAAACGCCCGTGATGGTAGGCCACGATCCGTTCGACGATGGCCAGCCCAAGTCCTACTCCGCCGCCCTTTCCGGCTTGTGCAAAAGGCGCACGCACGGTTTCCAGTTCAGTCTCCGCAATGCCTGGCCCGTGATCACGGATGCGGATCAGTACGCCGTCCGCGGTGGGTTCGGCGCTGACGTCTATGGGGGCGGCACCGTGGGACTGCGCATTGTCGATGAGGTTTTGCAGGGCGCGGGCCAGACCCACTTCCTGTATGGGCAGCTTCGGCAGATCCGCCGCAGGAGGGTGCCACACCACGCCAACCGGTTGGCGCAGAATGAACATTTTAAGCCAAAGACCCAGGTCAGTCGTTACCAGCGGCTCCTGCTCGCCACTACGGGCGTAATCCAGAAACTGGTGGATAACCTTATCCATCTCCTGAATATTGGCGATAATTTCGCCCCGGACCGCCTCCTCGGCCGGTAGAAATTCGGCGCTCAGGCGCATGCGGGTAAGCGGCGTGCGCAGATCATGAGAAACCCCCACCAGCACCATCTCCCGCTCTTTCCAGAGACGATGCAAATCGCGCAGGGTTTGGTTGAAGCGTTCGGCCAGGCGCCGCAAATCGGCCGGACCTGCCTCCGGCAGATCCGTCGGCGTATCGCCGCCGCGCAGGCGCGCCACTCCCTGCATGAGCCGGGTCAGAGGCCGGGTAACCTGGCGTACCGCCAGATACGCCCCCAGCCAGGAGAGCAGCAAAATCGCCGCCAGCTTGAACCAGGGCAACGGCAGCCCCGATGGATGGAGCATGGGCATGGCCAGTGCCAGGGTTGCGTCGGGCCGGGCTTGCAGCCAGAGCACCCGGCGCCGGCCGTCCATGCGTAGTTGTGCCTGTGGCCAGCCCATGCGGTGCAGCAGTTGCAGGGCGTTTGCCAGTACCGGCATACCGGGATTGCGGCCGCGCAGCGCACCGGCAGGAACGATGCGGAGCCCCTGGTGCACCAGTTCGGACGCCGTCGCCTGACGCTGGGCCGGGCTAAGCGTTTCGCTCAGGGTCAGAATTTGCGCCCAGTTCTGCGCCAGACGCTCGGCCTGCGGGTTGGCCTGATAGATATTGAAAAACCAGTACACCGCAAGCTGACTCAGCAGCAGCAACCCGGCGATGATGAAAAACATACGGGTAAACAGCGTATCCGGCCAGCGGCGCGCTTTTTTCATCCGGGTAAAACGCCTTCTTCCCTGGGCGTGGCATCCCCGCCGTCGGGTACCAGCACATAGCCCCTCCCCCAAACGGTCTGAATATAGTGTGGCTCACCAGGGTCGTCTTCGACGAGGCGGCGCAAGCGCGAGATAAACACATCAATACCCCGTGAACCCGGTGTGGCGTCGTCGTTGCCGTGGGTCATGGCCAGCAGACGGTCCCGCGAGAGCGGTTGCCAGGGATGACTGGCCAGCGCGTGCAGAATGGAAAACTCACTGTCGGTAAGGGAGATTTTCTCGTCATTCCGCCAGAGACTGCGGCTGCCGAGAGCGAGGCGGAAGGGTCCGAAAACAAGTACCCCCGGGGTTGGATCACAACTGCGCAGATCCTGACTGCGCCGCAGGACGGCACGGATACGGGCAACCAGTTCCTGCGGCTCAAAAGGCTTGGAAAGATAGTCGTCGGCGCCCACATCAAGGCCTTGCACCCGGTCGCTGAGATCACCGCGGGCAGTCAGCATGATGATAGGCAAATGCGGCTCCCGCACCCGCAGGCGCTGACAAATGCTGAAGCCGTCTTCGCCGGGCATGAGGACGTCCAGCAAGAGCAGGTCATAGTATTCCCGCTCCAATTGGCGATCCATCTGCACGCCGGAGGCGGCGGCGTGGACGACAAAACCCTGCCCCTCCAGGTAGCGCACCAGCATAGTGCGCAGCCGGGGGTCATCATCGACCAGCAGGATTTTGCCGCCCTCCGTCATTTACTTGCCCCAGTGTCCCCGCTTGGTTCCCATTTTTTTATACAACGCGGTAGCTTTCTGCCACTGCACCGGCGTCAGGATCTTGTGGAGATAATTCGCCTGCTGGATGCCATGTTCGAGCATCGTGGCATGATCCTTGAGGACCGCTTCCTGCAAGGGGACGATGGCACTGCCCGACTCACCATTCAGCAACGCATCACGCAATGCGGTGTTGTGGACCAGCATATCGTGACGCCAGACCGGCATGGCTTTTTCCTGCTGGGCACGCCAGTTTTTCAGATCCGTTTCCTGCGCGGGGGTCAGCTTGAGATCCACCGCATGCCGCCAGACGATGGGCATCAGCATGGGCACGGGTGCATTCCGCATCCAATCCCCCTTGCGCATGGGGCCATGCCGCCATCCCCCCGGACAGTGATGACCTTGCATCATGCCCAGCCCCATGGGGCCACCCTGCATGGCAGGCGGGGTCTCAGCACCTGCCGCAAAGGCGGGTACTACCGCCAGCGCCATCGTTCCAACCATCAATCCGGATACCACGTGCTTAAATTTTAACATCGCTCTGCTCCTCGTCACTCAAGGGGAAAGGTGTGCCCTTTCCGTAGGAGACAAGTTAGCGCGCCGCCCCGGCGGACGCCAGCAGCAAAGTGTCAAGAATTGTGAATAGCTAAGCCGAGAGTGGTTGCAGAACAGGCGGGGCGTAATGTATGAGGTACCGATGCTTCCATCGACACCCCTGAGTTACGCAGCCACCAAAACCACTTAGAACTGGTAGGCAATACCTGCGTCCATATTTAACAAGTTGGTACTACTTGAGGGTTCAAAAAACCCATATTTCAAAAGACCGCCCGTATAATTGAAGTGAGTGAGGCTCAGTCCACCATATAAATGCCATTGGCCGTAGGCTCGATAATCCACGTTCGCGGCAATTTTTTCCTGACCACTGGTGTCAAAAGAAGCAGAACCGAGAATTCCATTGTGGATATGTGGGGTCATACCTCCACCAATCATCGCCAAACCCTCTAAGTTAGCCCCGATTACAAACCGAGGATTGATCGCATATTGAAACATAACACCAGCGCCAATGAGGCCGGAATGATAGTCTTCAATATATCCATAAGGCCCTTGGAGGTCTCGATTCCAGCTCTGATATCCACCAGCTACATATGGTGTAAGCATCATATCATTAGACAGCGAGAACCCCTTCCCCAGGCGAGCTGTCGCGCGATTTGTAGTTGCGTTATCCGTGCCATCGTAGGGAGTACTCCCTACCGATCCCTTGTAAGCGATGCTACCGGAACTGAATTGATAGTGTATAGCAAAATACATATTGCTAGGCATACTCTCGAAATAATCACCCATCAGACTGTACTTCACAGCAAAACCTGGCATCCAACCTGACTCAATATCTGAAGGAACCGCAGTGATATGTTCCTGATAATTCATCAAAGTGCCTGTCGCCGCGATGCCCACTTCATTATTGACAGCAACGATAGGATTCTGATCGACAAAGGGGGCACCATCGGCGAATGCCGACGTCGAGCAGAAAACCAAGCCTGCAGCGGTAAGCGTAGAGATTGCTATTTTATTGATTTTAATCATGCCGTCATCCTCTTGGCTGGCTGAACAAAATGAACAATTACCAAAATGGCATCCATTCTAGGACCATTCAGAGAGTTGCCCAAATCTTAATATAGAACAAGACGACGCTTCCGCAAGGCCCGCCCGTAACATTTCGCAACAATTTCCTCCGGCGCCACATCTTCCTTGTGACCCCGCTTTCCGGGAGAATGGCGGCTCCACTGCCGAGGAACCTGAGCGTGCCCCCCAAAGCGCTATTGCTGGCTGTCTGTACCGTTTTCTGCGTGGCTCAAGGCGGGCTGG
>NZ_DAHVHY010000098.1 GCF_027322205.1 Acidithiobacillus sp. | reverse complement strand
CGGCTACCGTCCGCGGTATCGAGCCGCACCTGCCACTCGCCTTCCCCGGCAAAGCGTTGCAAAGGCGTCCAGCAACCGCGCTCCAGCACCTGTTTCAGCGCCGGTACCGCAGCATTCATGATGATCGCGCCCGTGCCCGGCACAGTGCGCAGCAGGTGGTGGAACTGGGTGATGATCGCATCCAGATCCGGGAATATATCGGCATGATCGTATTCCAGATTATTGAGAATCAGCGACCGCGGGTGATAGTGTACGAATTTGGAGCGCTTATCGAAAAAGGCCGTATCATACTCATCCGCCTCAATCACGAAAAAAGAGCTGCTCGTCAGCCGCGCCGACACGCCAAAATTACGCGCTTCACCGCCGATGAGAAAACCCGGATTGAGCCCCGCCTCCTGCAATATCCAGGTCAGGATGGAGGTCGTCGTGGTCTTGCCGTGGGTACCCGCCACTGCCAGTACCCAGCGGCTTTGCAGAATCTCCCGGGACAGCCAGGCGGGGCCGGAGTCATAAGGAATCTGCCGGTCCAGCACGGCTTCCACGCAGGGATTACCCCGCGACAGGGCATTGCCGATGAGTACCAGGTTGGGTGCAGGACTCAGTTGGGCGGGATCATAGCCCTCATGGATCATAATCTTTTCACGGGCCAGCAGCTCATTCATGGGCGGATAGGTATGGGTATCCGATCCAGTCACCTGATGCCCCGCCGCCCGCGCCAGCAGCGCGATGCCCCCCATAAAAGTCCCGCAGATGCCAAGGACGTGGATATGCATGGAACGGCGGCGCCTAGTGCATGGTGCTGCGCGCCGGTGCGCCGAGACGTTGATCCAACGCCTGGCTGGCCAACTCATAGAGCGCATTGAATTTTTCCAGGAGATCCTGATAACGGGTCATCATCTCCGCCTCCTCGGCCAGCACCGGATGATCGTCCAGAGAGCGCGCCAGCATATCCCGGGCCATACCCAGACGTTCCACCACCTCAAAATAGGCCCAGCCGTCCGGCGGCTGGGCGCTGGCCGCCGCGATCTCCTGCTGGTAGTACCAGACCAACGCCGCCCGCGTCACCGCCTGCGCCGCCGTCATTTCTTCCGCCTCGGTCAACTGCCATTCGTGGCTGACCGGCTCCTGCCAGTCCATATAGACGTGCCAACGCTGGCCGTTCTCATCCACCATAAACTCCAGGCGCACCCCTACCCCCTGATCGCCCAGCCGAGCAATCAGACGCTCTGCCTCGTCCCAGTCTTCCGCATAATCGGGCAGCACACCGCCGGGCACTGCGCCCATGACCAGACGCTCCACTGTCTCGACAAATTCCTCGTCAAGAGGTGCGGTACGCGCGTATTCCAAGGCATCGTTGCTACTCAAAGAACAGGCCATCCACCGGGCTGCTGGCACTGGCGTAAAGTTTGCGCGGCATACGCCCGGCGCGGAAGGCTTTCCGCCCCGCTGCCACACCCAGGCGCATGGCTTCCGCCATGAGAATGGGATCTTTAGCCGCAGCAATGGCCGTATTCAAAAGAACACCATCGCAACCCAACTCCATGGCCACCGCCACATCAGAGGCGGTACCCACCCCCGCATCCACCAGAATCGGTATGGTCGCCTGCTCCAGAATGATGCGCAGATGGTAAGGATTGCGAATACCCAGACCAGAACCGATAGGCGCTGCCAGCGGCATCACCGCCACACAGCCCATCTCCGCAAAAGCCTTACAGGCCACTGGATCATCCACGCTGTACACCATGACCTCGAAGCCTTCAGAGATGAGAATATTGGCGGCCTCATAGGTCTGCCGCATATCCGGGTACAGCGTGTGGGGGTCACCGATAACTTCCAGCTTGACCAGCTTCCAGTCGCCCAACTCCCGAGCCAGACGGCAGGTGCGCACCGCATCCTCTGCCGTATAGCAACCCGCCGTGTTCGGCAGAATGGTAAAGCGATCCGCCGGCAAGAACTCCAGTAGATTGGGTTCGTCTTTATTTTGCCCCAGATTGACCCGGCGCAGTGCCACCGTCACAATCTCTGCGCCGGCAGCATCAATGGCCGCCCGCGTCTCTGCAAAATCCTTATATTTCCCCGTACCCACCAGCAGGCGGGAGTGGTACTCCCGCCCCGCAATCACCAAAGGATCTTTACACATTGTGTTTATCTTTCACCTCAAAAAAAGGGGGTTAGTGCAAAACGCTCAGCCGCCGCCTACCGCCTGGATAATCTCCAGGCGGTCACCGACCGCCAGAGTCACTGTGGCGTGAGCGCTGCGCGGTACAATTTCACCATTGCATTCAACGGCCACACGGCGCTCCGCCCAGCCGAACTCCGCCAGCAGCGCCAAGACCGTCATCTGCTCCGGCACCTCACGGGCCGCACCATTTACCAGAATTTGCATGGTAGCGATGCTAGAACCTCACCGGGGGAGCGTCAAGCAAATGCCATCCGGCTCACGGCAAAGCCGTTCTCAGTGTTCGACGGCATAGGCGGGCAATTTGTGCTGGGTCAGTAGTGTAATGTGGCAATGCTAACGTACTTATTTGAAAGGTAATAGTATGTAACTCATAAAATCATGGCGCATTCTTTTCCAGTCTCTCCTGCTCCGGCAGCAGCAAGCGCTCTATCAGTCCATCAGCATTGGTCTCAACCTCCAGCAGTCCGGCGTCAATATCCACTGTCAACCGTTCAAAAGTTTCGTACCCAATGAGACTCTCTTGACGTGCATCCAGCAATCGCTGTTTCTGCATGGTCAGCAGCCGTCGATACAAGCGAGAAAAGTCGGTGCGAAAACGATCCTCATCGGCAATGTCAAGGTTTGAGAGCCGGTCTTTGGCGTCTTTGCTTTCCTGGCTATAGTACGTGGTCAAAGCATCGAGCACCTGTGGATCCCGCACACCCTCGTGACGCAACCGATCAATCTCCTGGAGCCCCATTTGCGCCAGGGTCAGGCGCATGCGCTGCATCTCGAAATCGGCGGGGAGGTGCCTGCGGCTGAGTACCCCCAAGGCGCGGGCTACCGGCGATATGCTTAGGCCCTGAATCAAAATGGTCAACAAAACCACACCAAAAACGAGATTGATCAACATTTCCCGGAAGGGGAAGTGCTGTGGAAGACTCAAGGCCAGCACCATGGATAAGGCGCCGCGAATGCCACCCCAGATCAGCACAAAATTCCACGACCACGGCATGCGCGCGCGCGATCGGCTCAGCAAAGCCCCCATGCTATAGATGACTGCCCCTCTGGCGATGGTGATGGCCACATAGGCCGCTATCACCAAGGTCCATATCCGTAGTAAATCAGGCAAGCGAATGGTGAGGCCCACCAGCAGGAATACCAGGGAATTCAGCGCAAAACCGATGTACTCCCAAAAAGTATTCACTGCGAGCCTGACCGAGGGAGCCATGCCCCTTTTGGCACCATAGTTTCCACAGATCAGGCCAGCCACGACCGTACTGATGACCCCGGAATAACCCAACTGCATGGCAACCAGAAAGCTGCCATACGCGGCGAGTATGGTGAAGGTAATCTCTACCATGCCATCATTGACGCGTTTGATGACCTCTGAACTCAGCCACCCGACGATGATCCCGATCAAAACGCCACCACCCACCACGGCCAGAAACTTCACCGCCAGGGCGGAAGCGGTAATGGGTTTTCCCATCGCTATCGCCAGAAACAAGGTGAAGAAGACGATAGCCGTTCCATCATTCAGCAGGCTTTCACTCTCCACCAGAAAGGTGAGCCGTTGTGGTGCCTGCAGTTCGCGAAAAATGGCCAGAACCGAGATCGGATCCGTCGCAGCAACGGTCGCGCCAAATACCAAGGCGATACCGAGCGGCATGGTCACTGCCGCCAAATCGGGCAAATAACGACTGGTCCAGAGAAATACGAATGCCGTCACCACGATGGATATCAGCACACCGGGCACGGCGAGACCAAAAATAGCCAGGCGATCGCGCCATAAAGCGCTGGCGGATAGATGATATGCCGACTCAAAAACCAGTCCCGGCAGAAAGATGGTGAACAAAAGATCGTGCGTCAGGACCGGCGCAGGAAACAGGTGGAGTGCCCCCAATAACAGTCCGCCCAAGACCAGAGCAACCGTATAAGGCATGCGTAATCGGTTGGCCACCACCGCCAGTAATGAGGCGGCCACGAAAAGATAGAGAATGGCAGTTTCCGGTATCATCGTTCCTACGTGCTATTCATGGACTGAAATTGGCGTCGATGCGGAAGATCTCTTGACGCCTTGGTCAGTCCGGCGAAATGGGTTCGCGTAGATGACACCCCTCTGCCCGCTTGGCGATAAAAGATCTTCCGCATCGTGCTGTTTATCCGCGCGTTAGCCGAAATTCTCGGCTCCACTCCGGTCAGCGGATTCCTCTTTCCGCAAATAGTGGTTCAGGCTATTGGCATGCAACTGCACAATCCGCCACTGCGGCGCACCTTCCGCACTCAGGGTCCAGAAGCCCAACCGAGCATTCTGCAGGCAGACCCACAACAAGTGATGATTGAATTCTTTTAATAATACCCAGTTGTAGTCATCTCTTACAGGACCCGCGAATAGTCTGCCGAATAAAGGATTATCGGCGTCCACTGCAGAACGGACCTGCTGTGCCAGCCACTCGTCGGTGAGCGCGACCGGTTTTTGAGAAAAGCCCTGGAGCCGTTTCCGATGGTAGCGATAGAGGACATAGAATCCGACGAGCAGCGCCACAAAACTCAGCAAAATGATGCTGATCATGACGGAAGGATACGTCGCGGAACCGATTTCTGTACTCTTCGATACCAACACGTCTGTCCACAGCAACATGGCTAAAAGAGCCGGTCAGCCCGGCGCACCAAAATACGGCGCCAGTGTTCCACATCCTGCAGACTGACCCCGTACTGGCGGGCGATGTCCCCGGTCTGATCGGGCCTCGCGCGATACGCCGCCAAAGCAATCATGGCCTTGACCGACGGATCGGGCTGCCAGTGTCCTGCCTTAGATCGCGCACGGCAGGGGTAGAGACGCCAGGCGTTCTCCAACAGGGTACGCCAGCAGAACTTCACTAGGCTCACCTCCACCCATAATTCCTGACTGACGTCATCCAGCTTGAATGGTCTGATAATGGCGGATAACTGTTTCATGACGCCGCTAAAACATAAATCCGGTTTCGAAAAGGGCTCTGGCCTGGGTAGGATTATTCCCCT
>NZ_DAHVHY010000097.1 GCF_027322205.1 Acidithiobacillus sp. | reverse complement strand
TGAAATTCATTTGCAGGCATGTAAGTATCTTTACTATTTCTCCCGAGGTTGTTCACGCCGGGCACCCAGTAGGTGTCCATGGTGGCTTTTTTGTCCTTGGCGTCTTCGCCACGATAGCCCTTGATCTCGACGATGAGATTCAACAGATCATTATCGCCATGGCCGTCGTCCACGCGGACGATGAAGTCGGGACGGTAGATGCGGGATTCAGAGCCGTAGCGGTAAGGCACTTCAAAGCCGAGGTTATGGTTTTTCACGTAGGCGCGCACGCGGGGGTGGGCTTCCACCACACGGCAGAACTCCCCTTCCCAGTCGCTATCGAGTATGACCCAGTTGAGCGGACACTTGGGCGGCGGGCCGCTGGTGTCCCAGCGTTCGGTCTTGGAGGTGTTGAAGTTGACGTGGGCGGTGCTGCCGCTGGGGTTGTAGGGGTCCAGGACGACGTGAATATGGCGCTGCGCCGCTTCGGAATGGTCCGTGAGCATGGCGCGATTGATAGCGGTGATGATGCGGCTGGCGGCCATATCGGCCAGCATCTTGTATTTGAGTTGCGCCGGGTAAGTGCCGCCCTTGCAGGTCAAATAACCATCGAGCCATTGCCGGGCAATACGCTTGAGCTGGCCGAAGAGGTAGAGTTTCGGCGCACCGTCTTTGTCGCGGAACTCGTTGAGCAGCAGGTAGGAGGTCAGTTCGTAGACTACCTGCAAGGGGCGCACGTCGCCGGTATGGACGAGGTTGAGGTCCACCGTTTCGCCGATGATGCCAGAGTTGCGGGTCTCGGTGGCGCCGACCAAATCGGGCGTGAGCTCCAGGACCGAGTCGGCATCGAAGCGCGCTGCGAGCGGCGTTTCTGGTAACTCGACGCGGTAACCCTGCACCCGTGGAAAGCGGATTTCCAGGGCATCACGTTCGGGTCGCACGGCTTTGACGTGAATGGTTTCGCGGGGTGGCTGCGGTGGCGCCACCACCGGCTTGGCGGTGAAATCGAAGGGAATGCCCAGCACATCGGCATACTCGACGTTGAACAGCCCTTCCTCATTCAGATCGTAGGACTGGCGCCGCAAAGCGCGGCCGATGACCTGTTCGCAGAGCAACTGGGTGCCGAAGGCGCGCACCCCCAGCACATGGGTGACGGTGTTAGCATCCCAGCCCTCGGTCAGCATGGACACGGAAACCACGCAGCGGACGGAATCGCCCAGTCGGCCCGGCTTGCCGACGGTGTTCATCGCCTCGCGCAACAGCTCCTGATCGCTGATGTTCTGACCAGATTGCAGATCGCCGCTGCGCTCCACCATCTCGCGACGAAAACGCTCGATTTCATCAGCAGCCATGACGCGGAATTTGTCATCCAGCGCATCGCCGGATTCCAGTTGTTCACTGTCGATAAGCAGGGTACGCGGGCGGCCCAGCGCGTTGCCATGCTCGTCATAATTGCGAAACAGAGGCAGGCGTCCGTCCACCAACTTAGTGGAGCCGTCTTGCTGGACTTGCAGAAAACCAGCGATGTAGTCATAAACCAGCTTGGATGTCGCAGTATTATTGCAGACGATGATGAAGCAGGGCGGTACGGCAATGTTCGCCTCCTCCCAGAGCTTGAAGGTCTTGTCGTAATGACCATATAGCGCATCCAGAGCGGTCTGCAGAGGTGTCGGCATAGACAGTGGGTCTATGGGATTGCCTTTGCCGCGCCCAGGCTTGGGCATCTGGCCGCGGATATGTTCCCAGAGGTTGCGGAACATGGGCATCTCGCCGCCGGGGATATTGTCCGCCACCGGCACTCGCGGCAGCTTGACGATGCCGCATTCGATGGCGTCCATCAGCGAGAAGTCGCTCATGGTCCAGGGGAAGAGTGTACCCTCGACATAGCCCGAGCCGCTCAGGAAAAAGGGCGTGGCGGAGAGATCAAACACCCGCGCCAGCCCGAGCTTGCGCTGCACCGCTTCCAGCCCCGATATCCACAAGCGGGCGGCGGCGCTGTTCTCTTCGGCCTCCTTTTTCTCGTCGCCTTTGAGATCGTCGTCCGTCGCACCGGGTTTCTCGCGGTAGCAGTGGTGGGCCTCGTCATTGATGGCGATAATGTTTTTCAGGCCCATGAGCTCGGGCATGACGCGCTGGAGCATCTGGCCTTCCGTCTCCAGCGTGTTCAGCGCCTCACCGCCCTGCCCCTGGAGCAGGCGGCGACCGCCCTTGGAGAGTTCCAGCCGCTCGCGCAGCTTGAAGGCATGGTAGTTGGTGATAACGATGCGGGCGCGTTCCAGATCAGCCAGCATATCGCCGGGCACCAGTTCGCGGCTGGCGTAGTAGCTGTCGGGATCGTTGGGTTGCAGCACGCGCAGACGATCTTTGATGGTGATGCCGGGCGCTACGATCAAAAAGCCCCGCGTGAATTTCTTGCTGTTGGGGTGCCGCACTGCGTTGACGGTCTGCCAGGCAATGAGCATGGCCATCACCGTGGTCTTGCCCGCTCCGGTGGCCAGCTTGAGCGCCAGACGCAGCAGGTCCGGGTTGGCATCGTGACTAACGTTACGCAGGTGATCGATGTAGGTCTGCGCGGATTTCCCCATCTGCGGCGCGACTTCAGTCAGCCAGATGGCGGTTTCCACCGCTTCGATCTGGCAGAAGAAGGGGCGAATACTGCTGAAAGCGTGGTGCCGCCAGTGTTGCAGCAGCCGTGCCGTCTCCGGGGTTACCCGCCAGTCTGCGGGGTTGGGGATGCCGCGCCACTGGTCTACTTCGGCACGCACACCGTTGATGAGCGCGGTGATGTTGTACTGCTGTTCCTCGGTCGAGAGCCCCTGCCCTTGGTCGAGCACCAGCGCTGCCTGCCGACCGGCCCCTTTTTGCTTGCGTGGCCGGGGAATGGGGCTGATGAATTCCGCCTTGCGACGATTGTCGATGATGCGCTGGGTCGGCTGTCCCTGTTCATCCAGCTCCCAATGACGCTGCGGATACCCATAAGGGGAATTGAGGATGGGTTTTTCAAAGAAAGGGTTTTGCATGGTTATTTATGGTCTGCGGCGGCCAAGCTTTGTCCACTTTATAGCCTATAAAGGCCCTGCTGGCGAGTGCCTATTGCAGCTTCGACAGTGCGCTATTGCTACAATTGCTACAGATGAATATAATCAGTCTTTGAATGGCAGGGGCTTATAATGGGCATAGAGAACTCCGATGGCAAAGAAATAAGAAACGTTGTTCTCGCTATAATTACCGCCCGCACCGGTTGGGGACGACGCTTAAAAGTGATCACTTTTTTCGTTTCTTTTATTGCCAGCCTGCTGATTCCTATGGGGGTTATTGTAATCTATTATTTATGGAAACATGGCAATAATATCCTGAATGAACATGGTGAGCGTGTCAGCCTCACTTATGGTATAAGCACCGGCGAAGAGTAGGCGGAGGGTGGTGCTGGGGGTGGTAGCAGCACCATGGACGGCTGCCGTGACGGAGGATGCACCGGTCGGCGGTAACGTTGCGGGCGTCTTTCGCGAAAGCGGTGCGGGCCATAACCGATAAACCCCGGTATATAGGCACTCCGTGGCGGCGGAATGCGCGCGGACTCTAAACTGCTCTGATAGTTGTTGATAGCAGCCAGCAGATTCAATCGGGCAATGGCCGCCTGTGCCTTGGACGCCGCTGACAGGGTTTCCTCTTTGGCAGTCGAGCCGGATTTTGTTGGCGCAATCGCCGCTGGCGGTGGAGCAGGAGGTATCGGGGGAAGTGCCTGAACCCGATGTGCGCCGCGAGGCGGTTGGTCCCCGTAGCTCACCACCCCACTCGGCGAAACCCATCGATAAATGGGGTCTCCGGAGGCAACGGGGATAGCGGTGATGTTCCAGACGACAGCGGCTAATATGATCAAGGCGCTCCCAACCGGAATCCCATAGTTGGATGGGCGGTGGTCTGGTGAACAGTGTCTTATCCCGCCAAGGCCTGACATGAACGTGTCCTCTCAATCCTGTTTCGCCGCCAGTTCGGCCTTGAGGCGGGCGAGATCGTCGTCGACGCCGCTGGTGGCGCGAAGTTTGTCCATTTCCCGATCCGTCTGCGTGCGGTGGTCTAAAGGATCGTTGATGACCCCGGACTCCAACAGGCCATCCATGGCCTGAGCCTTGGCCTGCTCGTGCGCGGTGCGATCCTGCACCCGGCGCAACGCATCCCCGGCGTCATCCAGGCCGTGACCCAACCCGGTGAGGGATTCGGTAACTTTCACTTGCGCCTGCGCCGCCGCCATCTGGCTTTTCATCACTTCTTTCTGGGTGCGGAACTGTTCGATACGTTCCTGGAGGGCGTGTTCATAATCCATGAGCTTCTGTGCCTGGGCGGCGACAGTGTCGTGGGCTTCTTGCAGAGCGGTAATTTTCTGTGCTTCGGCCTGTTTTTCTGCCAGTGCGCTGCGCGCCAGGTCTTCACGGTTGGCGTTGAGGGCCATGCGGGCATCCTCTTCCGCCCTGGCGGCTAGCTTTTGCGCCTGCGCGATCTGGTTTTCCAGGGATATCCGCTCGGTGACCACATCGGCAAGGTGGTGTTTGGCTTCCTGCAGGCTGGCCAGCATCTTCTCGTAGGAGAGGTCCAGGGTTGCTGCGGGGTCTTCGGCCCGGCTGAGCAGTTTGTTAACTCTGGCCTCCAGAATATTGGCGGCGTGCTTAAAAATAGACATGCAAAACTCCTGTGGGACCTGTGGTCGGGGTGAAACACCGTTTGCTTAGATATAGCACAGCCCCGCATCTCTGCAAGTTTTTGTAAGCGCTCCCGGTTTCCTTTCACAATCCCGGAATACTGGTCACCCCTCCATAAACCCCCAACCCGCCCGCCAAGATTACCACAAACAGCACCAGCCAGAGATAAGGGCCGCGCAAGCGGTGTTCGGCAGGCAGCGCCTTGATGGACAGGGCGACCAGAAAGCCCAGTACCATAGGCAGAAGCAGTGCATTCATCACCTCCACGCCAATGTCGAGGCTGACGAGATCAGGAATGGTGATCACCGTCACGGCGCCAGCCACGATGATGGCAGTGTAAATCCCGTAAAACCAGGGCGCATCTTTGGGGTGATGTTCCAGCGAGTGGCGGAAGCCGGTGACCTCCCCCCAACCCCAGGCCCCGGCAAGGGAAGCGACAATGGCCGCCACCATGCCCGCCCCGAGGATACCCACGGAAAACACGATGCGTCCCCAGGTGTCGCCGAGATAAGGAATAATAGCCTCTGAAAGCTGATGCACCGTATTGAGGGGAGCGTTGGGGTTCAGGCGGCCAATAGTGGCGGCCGTCGCGATCAGTACGGCC
>NZ_DAHVHY010000096.1 GCF_027322205.1 Acidithiobacillus sp. | reverse complement strand
GGCGCGGGCCGCCTGTCCGGACAGGCGGCGCAGGGCGATGCGGGGATACCGCTGAACCGCGTGGATCGTCTGATGGTGATGGGCTCTACCGGCTTGCTCAAGGGCTTCCAAAAGGCGCTGAAAGCGGAATTGCAGCCCTATTTCCGCGCGGATCTGGAAACAACGGCGACGGTGGGCAGTCCCATGCAATGTATGCTCAAAGGGGTTTGTGCCCAGTGCCTGCAATGGCAGATCGATCCGGAAACCGGCCAGCGCACCAAAGCGGTCTTCTCCTGTGCGCAGCAGGATCAGCCCCTGGCCTGGGTGGACCTGGATAACCTCACCGCCCGGCAAAATCAGAATCGCCTGCTGGAAAGAATCTCCAGCCTCTGGCTGGATCATGTAATGAGCGGGGGAACATAGTAAAAGGGCCATAGAATACGACGAATCACCCAATGGGGTGTATGGACGTCATGTTTAGAACCCGGAATTTCATTTTGGATGAAGCCAGTTGTAATGTGTTGGCTGAAAGTCTTTGGAGGACAATCAGGCTATGGCCTCTCGTTTGCAAAAAATTCGTCTGGGTGATCTGCTGATCCAGAACGGCATCATTACTGCCGAGCAGTTGGATATGACCCTCATCCAGCAGCGGGGAAGTGGGCGCAAACTCGGGCAAGAACTGATTGCCCAACACCTGGTGACCGAAGAAAGTCTACTGACTTTTCTGGCTAGTCAGCTCCATCTGGAACGCATTGATTTATCGCAGCAGGCGTTAGATCCGCAGTTGGTGTTGCGGCTTCCTGAATCGCTGGCGCGACGCTACCGTGCCATACCCGTGCAGGACCGGGGCAACCACTATGTGGTAGGCATGGCCGACCCCACTGATCTACCGGCTCTGGATGCTATTTCCCGGGCCATGGGCAAACCCGTGGAAATGGCCCTCATCTCCGAGTCCCAGTTGCTGCACATCCTCCCCCAGCTTTATGGCGCGGTCAGCAAAAGTGCCGAATTGCGCGAGGCGCTGGGCGACACCGTGACCACTTCGGCCCCGCCCCCGATCCTGGAGAGCAGCGCTGAAGATGCGCCCATCGTGCGCCTGCTCAACGCCGTTTTTACGGATGCCGCCCGTCTGCAGGCCTCTGACATCCATTTTGAACCAGAAGAATCGGGTCTGCGGGTGCGGCTGCGCGTGGACGGCGTCCTGCGTGAGCATCTGCGCGTGGACGGCCGTTTAATGCCGCTGGTCGCGTCCAAACTCAAAGTGATGGCTAATCTCGATATCGCCGAACGTCGCCTCCCTCAGGACGGGCGAATGCATCTCGAACTGGAGGGCAAGGCCTATGATGTACGCATGGCCACCATGCCCGTCCAGGACGGAGAAAGCGTGGTCCTGCGCCTGCTG
Source organism: Acidithiobacillus sp. (assembly GCF_027322205.1). Taxonomy (GTDB): domain Bacteria; phylum Pseudomonadota; class Gammaproteobacteria; order Acidithiobacillales; family Acidithiobacillaceae; genus Acidithiobacillus. The sequence goes on along the minus strand of NZ_DAHVHY010000096.1, from coordinate 3,939 downwards.
GACCAGCAAACCGCATTACTGCATTTTAATGAGCTCGGGATGCCCCGCAACATTGAGATCAGCCTGCAAAACATCATGCACCGTCCGCACGGATTGTTCCTGGTAACCGGCCCTACCGGATCAGGCAAATCGACGACGCTGTACGCGGCACTGAATGAAATCAACACTATCGAACGCAAGATTTTCACCGTGGAAGACCCCGTGGAATACCGCCTCCAGGGCATCAGCCAGGTGCAGGTGCATCCTCGTATCGGGCTCGACTTTGCGCGGGTGCTCCGCACCATCCTGCGCCAGGATCCGGATGTTATCATGGTGGGAGAGATCCGCGACCATGAAACGGCGGAAATCGCCGCGCGCGCCGCACTGACCGGTCACCTGGTACTGGCCACGCTCCACACCAACGACGCGGTGGGCGCTTTTCCGCGACTGCAGGAACTCGAGGTGGAATCCTTCCTGATCGGGTCCGCCGTGCTCGGGGTGATGGCGCAACGTCTGGTGCGTCGTATTTGCCCGTCCTGCAAGACCGAAGACCATGATGTCAGCCCCGCAGAACGCGCGGCTTTTGCCGCCCAGCTCGGAGTGTCTCCCGACTTCGTCACCTTCTTCTGCGGGAAAGGTTGCAACACCTGCAATTTCACCGGGTATCGCGGTCGTCAACCGGTTTTCGAACTGATTCGCATGGATCAACTGCTGCGCGCAGCCATTCTCAGTAATAACCGGACGGCACTCCTTGAAGCCGCAAGTACTCAGAAACAGTTCAGCTTATTGCGCGAAGAGGCCATGCGTCTGGTTTGGGAGGGTATTACCACGCTGGCAGAAATGGCGCGGGTGACCAGCGAAGCGGAGGAGGACTGATGGCGCGTTTCCGCTATCGTGCCCGCGATGATCACGGGCAGCTCCGCGAGGGCATTATGGACGCCGGGGAAGGTACGATGGTCGCGCAGGCCCTGCGCAATAACCAACTCATTCCCGTCAGTGTGGAAGAGTTCCGCGAGGGCGTTCGTATCGAACAGTTGTGGACCCGGCTCAACCGACGCCCCATCAGCCGCGCCGATCTCGTCCTTTTTACCCGCCAGCTTTATGCCCTGCTGCACGCCGGCATCCCGGTGCTCAATGCCATAGAGGGACTGATCAGCACTTATGGCTCGCAGACTCGCCTCGGCGAAATACTCATACAGGTGCAGCATACGCTAGGCGATGGTCAGCCGCTCTCCGTCGCACTGGCGGCTTACCCTAAAGTCTTTCAGCCTCTGTATCTCCGTCTGGTAGAAGTCGGTGAGACGACGGGCAATCTCGATATGGTGCTGCTGCAGTTGTCCGGCTATCTCGAACGCGAGGACATCACCCTTGCCCGCATTCGCCAGGCTTTTCGTTATCCGCTTTTTGTGGCCATCGCTTTGGGTGTCGCCCTGGTCATTCTCAACATCATGGTCATCCCCGCCTTCGCCAAACTCTTCGCCAGCGCCCATATCACCCTGCCTATTTTTACCCGTATGCTCATCGCCTTCAGCAACTTTACGGTGGCCTGGTGGTGGCTGATCCTCATTATCGCCTTTGCCGCCACTTACGGTTTTCGCCTCTTTCTTCGCCAACCGCACGGACGCTGGCTCTGGGACCGTTTCCTGTTGCGTACCCCTATTTTCGGCGCGCTGATCCTGGAAGACGCCATGGCGCGCTTCGGCAGAACCTTACAATTGGTCGCCACCGCCGGTGTCCCTATTCTCAAGGGTATGGAACTGGTCATTGGCGCGGTACACAATCGTTTCATAGAGGATCGGCTGGCTGCGCTCCCCAAGGCCCTTCTCCGTGGTGAAGGTCTGCACATGAGCGCCACCACCACCGGACTCTTTCCGCCTTTGGTTCTGCAAATGCTGCGCGTCGGCGAGGAAACGGGCGCGCTGGATAGCATGATGGGTGAGGTGGCGGATTATTATGAGCGCGAGGTGGAAAAAAAGGTGGACAGCCTTGCCGCGCGCATCGAACCGATCATGGTGGTGATCATGGGGGGTCTGGTTTTCATCCTCGCCGCCGGCATCTACCTGCCCATGTGGGATATGGTGAAAATGGTCAAGCAATAGCCGGATCGCCAGAGCGGTCTGTTCAAAGAGGGGCGGCGTATTGACTCAGTTCTGGGAAGCGTTATTATGCTTTTCTGTTATCGTGTGCTGTCAAGGGTGTTACCCGGCAGCAGCCCCCGAAGGAGATACCATGCAAAAGAATTCCAATGAACAGGGCTTCACTCTGATTGAACTCATCGTTGTCATCGTCATTCTCGGCATTCTCGCCGCTTTTGCCATTCCCCGCTTTGTGAATCTGCAGAACGACGCGCGGCGCAGCGTGTTGCAGGGCATTTCCGGTTCTTTGCAAGCCGCATCGGCGTTGGCCTACAGCAAGGCGCTGGTGAGCACCCCTGTCCAGACGGGCAGCAGCGGCACCATTTCCGTCCCCGGGGCCGGCACTAACGGCACGGTGGCTCTGGCTTATGGCTATCCTACGGGTGCCAGCATCTCCACCATGCTCCAGAGCACCACCAATTTCGGCGTGAGTGCCAGCTCGACCACAGCGACATTCTGGCCCACCTCGGCCGGTAACTCTGCTGGCTGTGAAGTGGTTTACACCGCTGCCAACAGTTCCGTTGGTGCTGGGGCAATGCCCACGGTGGTTACCACCTCCACCGACTGCTCCTGATATAGCCCATCAGTAGGACGGCAGGCCAGGGAGCGTTCCGTTCCTTGGCTTTTCCGTTATACAGGCATGGACAGGCAAATGGGCGACCGCGGCTTTACTCTCATCGAAGTCATTGCCGTTCTGATCATTGCCGCCATCCTGGCGGCGCTCATCCTGCCCCGCTTCATGAGCATCGGGGGCTACAGTGCCAATGCCGCCCAGGGTGATGTGATTGCCGCCGCCCAATACGCCCGGCAATTGGCCTTGCTGGGCAACGGCGACATTATCCTCAGTCTTCAGGGGAGTACTGTGGCGGTGCAAAACGGCGTCGGGCAAAACCTGCCGGTCCCTGGTGGTAAGGGTTACCCCATCACCATCCCGGCCAGCGCCCAGGTCGGCGCCACCTTCACCTTCACCAGTGCCACCGGCAGCGTGGCCAATGCCACTCAAACCAGCAGCATCACCCTCGTCGACGGTGGCGGCGAAAGCCGCGCGGTGTGCATCTCCCCCACCGGGTTGGCCTATGCCGGACCGTGCGCATGAGGAGGGCGGCATTGAGAGGAAAGGGAAAAGAGCACGGTGTCACTCTCGTCGAGCTGGTGATGGCCATGGTTCTGCTGGGTTTCGTGGCCGCCCTCATCATCCCCGTGGTCTGGTATGGTCGCTTCGGTGCCAATCCGGTGCCGACGGCGCAAGCCACGGACATCGCTCAGGGTACACTGGAGGCCGCCATGACGGCCCCTTATGCACAGCCTTTCCCTAACTGCAATTGCACTCACCTGTGCAATACCGCTTATAGCCAAAATGATTATGGTGTCGCCGTCGACTGCACTGCCTCTGCATTAAGCGGGGCCACGGCAGAATACCTGACCGTTCGGGTGACCGGCCCCAGCGGTGCGGATATCACCCTGGGGGCGTGGCGCACGAAATATGCCTTTATGGGCACAGGCACAGGCGCTAAGGGCAAGGGCAAGGGCAAGGGGGCAGGTTAACCACCCATGAGTCATAATAAAACACCGCAAGCCGTGGCTTCTGTTGCCAGCATAGCGTTTGCCCAAGAGGGCCTCACTCTCATCGAACTGATTGTGGCCATCGTCATCCTGGGCATCCTGTCCGTGGGCGCGACGGCGCTCATCGTGCGCTCGGTGCAAACCTATCAGACTAACCGCGCCGCTGGCGAACTGGCCAGTCAGGGCGAGATGGCACTGACAGTCATGACGCGAGAATTGCATAATGCCCAGCCGGGGACGTTAAACATCCCTAATGGCGGGG
>NZ_DAHVHY010000095.1 GCF_027322205.1 Acidithiobacillus sp. | reverse complement strand
AGTCGTCATAAAAGTCATTGATGGCCAGGGTTTTTTGGAAGATGGTGCGGTTCTCGCGGCCCGGTTTGAGGGCCATGCAGGCGCTGTTGAGATGACACATATAGTTGCGCCCCACCTGATCACTGCGATTAGCAAGGCCTTGGGGATGCTGTTTGTTGGCAGAGGCGAGGAGGAGGGCGGCACTGTTGACGGCGCCAGCGGCGAGAACCACCAGGTGGGCACTGAAGCGACCCTGATCGGTTTCCACACTTTCCACGCGGTGGCCATCGCTGCTGGATTGCAGGTGGCGAACGCGATGCCTGGTGAGCAGGCGTACCCCGCTGTGTCGCAGAGCCGGGGCGATCCCGCAGACCTCCGCATCACCTTTGGCATGGAGCATGCAAGGGAAGCCGTCACAGGTAGGGCAGCGCACGCAGGGACTATGCTGGGGGTCGTCTTCCAGACGGTGGAGGGCCAACGGCAGGGGAAAGGGATGCAGGCCCATTTCGCGCAGGGCCTGATCGACCAGAGCTACGTCTTCTTCGTGCGGGAAGGGCGGATAAGGGTAGGGATTGCGTGGCGGCTCCGTGGGATCAGACCCGGCGGTGCCGTGGGTGAAATACCAGCCCTCGGCCTGATCGTAAAAGGGCGCGAGATCGGCATAGCTGATGGGCCAGGCAGGCGTCACTCCATCGCGGTGCTGGCGCGGGTGAAAATCTTTTTCCCGACGACGCAGTACCGCGGCGCCATAGAACTTGGTATTGCCGCCCACATGATAGCCAGTCACCGGTGAGAAAGGCTTGCCGTCCTGATCGCGCCATTGCTCGTCGGTGTGATAGCGATGTTCGGCAAAGACCGTCCTGGCGTCCCAGTTGCCCCATTCACGGGGCAGGTAGTCGCCGCGCTCCAGGATGAGGATGTTCAGACCCGCTTCGGCCAGAGCGCGGGCGATGGTGCCGCCGCCAGCGCCGCTGCCGATGATAATGACATCGGCGTCCATGATCAGCCGCCGTGGCGGAATTCAGGGTAAATCAGCATCCCGCCATCCACCGCGAGGGTGGTGCCGGTAATGTAACTGGCCAGATCACTGGCGAGAAAGGCCACCACATTGCCAATCTCTTCGGGCCTGCCAAGACGGCCCATGGAGATTTTCTCGTCCAGGTCTTTAAGGGATTGGGGGTCAGCCCAGACCGACTGATTGATGGGTGTCTGGATGGCGCCGGGAGCGATAGCCACCACCCGGATGCCCTTATCCGCCGTTTCCTGGGCGAGGGTCTTGGTGAACATGGACAAGCCTGCCTTGGCGCTGGTATAGGCACTGTAGCCTTCCCAGGGAATAAACTCATGCACGGAGGTGATATTGATGATCACCCCGCGTTTGGCCTTCTCCATGCGCGGAATGGCGGCACGGGCGCAATAGTAGGGACCCATGAGATCGACGGCGAGAACCTTTTCCCATACCAGCGGATCATCCTCGCCGACGCTGGCGCGCGGACCATCCATGCCGGCGTTGTTGACGAGGATGTCCAGGCCGCCGAAGACGGATTCAATTTCCTGCAGCATTTTCTCCACGGCCGCAGGATCAGACACATCGGCCTGAAAAGCCTGTGCTCTGCCGCCCAGTTTCTGAATGGCCGCGACCACCGCCTCGGCTTCGTCCAGACCTTTCCGATAATGCACCGCCACTCGTGCCCCGGCAGTGGCCAGCGTCTCGGCAATGGCGCGCCCGAGGCCGCCGCTCCCACCGGTGACCAGCGCGCACTGGCCCTGCAAGTCCAGATTGATCATGCATCACCTCCGATGATATCGATATGAAAATCTTCACCTTGCCAGTTGCCGCTGTCGCGCCAGTGGATGGTGAACTGCACGCTTTCCCCGGCCGATAATTTCTGTACCGGCAGGAAGGCGACGTGGCCGAGGCCCCAGTCTTCCGAGTCGGTGTCCTGTACCGATTGCCAGCCATTGCTGCCCCAATGCAGGGTGAAAGGCGCCTGCAGTAACACCCGCAACTCTTGTCCGGCGAGCAGTTGACGCGAGCGCTGACGCAGGCGCCAGAGCCGGTAGTCAATCTTCGGAACCTTACCCTGATAGCGCTTCCAGGTATTCGCCGGACGATCTATAGGCGTACCCTGCACAGCGCTATGGCAGAGTTTGACGAACTCGCTATGGGCCCAGACCAGAGGCATGGCCGAGCCGCTGGGGTGGCCGGGAAACAAGCCCTTTTCGGGTATGGCGGCCGTATCCCAGACTTGCTCCGGGAGCAAGCCACCCTTGCCGGTCATGGCCACCATGGCGTTGATGTAGGGCAGGACATCTTCCCCGGCGGCGAGGGCGTAATGACCCCTTTCACCTACCAGCAAGGGCCATCCACGGCCGATGCCAGTGCCATCGAATGGGCTGCCATCGGCGTGCTCTCCGTAACCATCCCCGTTGTAGCGGTGCCAGACCGGGCCGCTGGGGGTGTTGGTCTTGAGCACTCCGTCCATGACTTTAACCGACGCCACGATATGTGGGTCATCGGCCCTGCGCAGTCCGTAGCGCACCAGTTGCAGGAAATCATTGGCCACCTGTTCGCTGGCGGGCAGGTGGGGGTCGTGGGCGCGATTTTTGATGAGCACCCACTCATTTTTGGCGCCATCCTGCACCAGGACGTCCGCGGGGGTAATACGCACATAGTAGCCGGGCACCTGGAAGCGCTTCGCAAGGTCCGTGCCCTGCACGAAGGTCCACTCTTCCAGTCGGGCATTCCAGTAATCGGCCAGCATCAGGGCGCAGTCGCTGGCTTTGCCGCCGAGGAAGTCCGCGCCCTCGACCAGCGCGGCAATGGCGACGGCCAGGGTGAAGGGATTGACGCCGCCATCCTCTTCCCAGCGATCCTGCCCGGTCACGGGTCCTTCGTGGACGATGAAGTGCAGGGCACGGGTGATCATGTCGGTGACAGCGACATCGTTTAACGCCTTATACTGGCGCAGCAGCGAGGCCAGGAGCACGGGAAATCCGGTTTCATCCAGCTGCACACCCTGCCAGAAGGGTTTGCCGCCCAGCCATTGATTCTGCAACCAGTGACCGTCGGCTTGCTGGGTACTGATCAGGTAAGTGAGTACCTGTCGTGCCTCGGTCATGGCGCCCAAGGCCACCAACGCCCCGGCGCTTTCTACCAAATCCCGTGACCAGACCAGGTGATAACCACCACGACTGGCGCTGGCCTCGCCCCAGGGTATCGAGAGACTCGCGACCAGGGCACCGGGAAAGGTGCGGTCTTCATGCACCTTGAGGACAGTGGCCGAGCGAACATAGAGGGCGTTGGCCGCCGCGGGCAACTTGCTGGCGAAGCGGCGCGGGGTCGGATGGCGTTGGTGCCAGGCATCCCAGCCGGTACGGTAATTTGCAGCGCAACTCGGAAAGCCTTCAGCCAGGGAGGACCAGGCGTTGGTGGCGGCGGCTTCTTTGCTGGTGCCAAGACCCAAGGCCAGCGTGCCCTGCCGGGGCAGGCGACTGGCGAGTGCAACCTCACCCGGACCGGCCTCCTGATATTCCCACTGCATCAGCCCGTTCTGGTGAAAGTCCTGCCAAAGATCGCTGGTGCCCACCTCGCCCACTGAGCAGCATTCCAACGCCGGATAGCCGTCAGCGTTGCGACAGGCGAGGGCCAGTCCAAATGGTCCCTGTTCCGCCCAAAGTACCGATCGACCCTCCCAATCACCCACCCAGCCACGATTGTTTTCGGCATCTTCACCGAGACGGGCGGAGCAGAGCAGATAAGGCCGCAGCGCCGCATCACCCTCCAGCCAGAAGTCGAGTAGCAGTACATCGCGCTCCGGATCGGCGCAGATCTTCAGCGTAAAATCAAAGCGCTCATGATGATGGCGAATGACAGGCAGGGGAACGTGGGGATCATCCAACTCCAGTTGTGGTTCCGGCAGCGTTTTCAACTCCTGCCAGAATCCCTGGCCATCGGCGATGATAAAACCGAGGTCGCGGATCTGGGGGATGTCGATGCGAGGGTAAAATACTTCGGTGACGATACCCTTGCCGGTGGTGAACCAGAGTTTCCCATTGCCCAGCGCCGTGCCCACACAGGACTTTTGCGCGGTCGACCAGACGGGGTGGCGCCAAGTGGCGCGGGGCGCTTTGCTGACGTTATCCATGATCTGCTCCTGAGGTGGTGACTGTATTGCCCACGGCTATTCAGGGCGTCAGGTCCGGCCAGCCAGTCCGCCTGCAGCAGACCGCGCCGTTAATAGCCGTTGCCTGATGTCCCGTCCGCAGTCTATCCCGCAGTGTGTTTTGGTAATACCCCTGCTTCTTCCAGATAAGCCGGCAGGGTTGCCAAGACCCGGATGCCACGCTGTACATTGGGATCTTTGAGCATGTGGTAGAGTCCGGCGATGCCGCCCGCCTGGTCTTTGGGCTCATGTTCGGTGGCTTCGGCAAGGGCCTGAGTCATTGCCTTGCCGCCGTGCATCAGGCTGGCGACGAGAGCCGGGAGCGGACTGTTTCTACTGAGTTCGATGAACGGACCGATCAAGGACTCAATGTCGATGGTCTCCGTCATGAGCCCGATCTGACGGCTGATGTCGGCTACACGGTGCAGATTGCCGTCCTCCTGCAATTGCTTGAGCAGGCGCAAGGCTTCGACAATGGTGGTATCCGCCGAGGTCTCTTCCCAGAGGTCGCCGAGTTCCTTGAGTCTGGTCACCAGCGCGTTACCGGCCGGTCCCTTGAGGAAGGTCAGGACGTCATCCACGCGTGACAGCAGGTTGCCCAGCATGTGCAGTGCCGCCAGCCATTCGGCGACCGGGATGGTGTGCAGGGTTTCGAGAATTTTGGGTGCCAGCGGTGCCAGGAGTTGCAGGCTTTCGGTCACAAACGTGGCGTTTTCACTGATGAGTTTGAAGGTGCCAGCCTTGCGCAAGGCCTTCATGGTTTCCAGAATTTCCTCAATCCCGCCGTCCAGATCAAAGCGCTCGTTCCATTGACCGGCACGTAGTGCCATCTCCATGGGCAAGGTGCCCGCCGGGCCACCCATGAACTGCTCGGCGCCATTGGCGAGATCGCCCAGGCGGGCGAGCCCCACCCATTGCTCGGGGGTTAAAGAGGGGATAAAAGCGTCTTTCTGTTGTGCTGCCATGTGCTGTCTCCTTATGCTTTGCTCGCGGATCAACAGGGGGCCGTAGCCCCCTTGCGTCAGGCCGCGAAAAGTTTCTCGGCAAGCAGTTGAGAGGCATCCAACCCCCACTCCGGCATCTTGCCCTTATTCTTAAAGAAGAGGTTTTTGTAGTGCATCTTCAGCAGGAAGGGCATATGGCCCATTTTCAGGACCTGATCCGGACCGCCAAACCAGCTGTTGGAACGGATATAGAAGGCTTGGTTGTTGCCCATGTCACCGATGCAGTAGACCACGGGCTCCAACGGTTTGTCGGCTTCTGCCGCCG
>NZ_DAHVHY010000094.1 GCF_027322205.1 Acidithiobacillus sp. | reverse complement strand
TACGAATTCGGCGCCGATCTGCCGCAAGGTCGCCAAAAGGGACTGGAAGAAGCGCCCGATGCTTTGGCCGACCTGGAAAAATCCCTATCGCCCATGCTGCGGGATACACTGCGTCGCCAACTACAACGCCTGCGTGAACTGAACGCAGACATTGCGGATGTCGAAAAGCGTTTGACACTGTGGAAGAAAGGCCAGGAGGCGGTCATGCGATTGATGGCTATCCCCGGTGTGGGGCTCCTGACCGCAACCGCCATTATCGCCACTGTGGGAGAGGTGAAGTCCTTCCGCTCTGTCGAACTCGGGGGATCCTGAAAGAGGCGCTGCAAGCGAGCTTCGACGAGCTGGGCGGGGTTGAATGGTTGGTGCGACTCGGGCGCGACGAACCCAAGACGTTCGCCATGCTGTTGTCAAAGCTGTTGCCGCCCACACCGCCAGAGGATACCGGGGAGATGGTTATCCGCGTCATTGGCGGGTTCACTACCGAAGCGGACGACCGATAGCAGCGCCAGCCTATGACTGAGCCATGCCCTGCCCTCGCTGGCGGGGTTTTTCTTTGGCTGGCGTCGGAAAGTTGCAGGCATAGTTGCAGGGTGCAACCCCAAAAAAAGGAAGTGGCCGGGATGGTGGCCAGTAGCCACCCCAAAAAAAGGCAGGCCATTGTGAGTGCATTGTGACCGCCGTGACCGAGGCTAAATGAATTAAATTCACATGGCACGGCATGTGTTCATTATTGGTAAATCTTGTGCTCATGAATATTTCTCATGACGACCGGGAGACGCGGCGAGAAATGCACCACAGGGGCCGTAAAGATGCCGTTGCGTTCCATACCGCGATGCTGAAGGCGTTACGCGTCTGGTCACACTTTGCGTTACGCGGTAACGACCGCTTCCGATGGCGATACTCCCGGAATGTGCGACTTGTCACGAATACGGGGCTGTCGTTCCGTGACGCTCACGAAACCCTGCTGGCGTCTGTCACCGCGACACTCGCATGAACTTCATGAACATGGATTCCCGCCATTACCCGCTGGGGAGAATAGTGCTGTTCATTGGCGTCCGGACGTGGGCAGCACCAGCGCTAAAAACACCGGGATACTTTGGCGAAGCGTAACCGGTAATGTAACCGGTAGACCCTTCAGGCCAAAAAGAAGGTACCCAGAATCTCGTCTAAGTGCCTGTTTTATTTGGTCGGGGCGATAGGATTCGAACCTACGACATCCTGCTCCCAAAGCAGGCGCGCTACCAAGCTGCGCTACGCCCCGTCGCCGCAGAGAATAGCCGCTTGCCCTGTTGTGGTCAATCTAAACGAGAAAGACGCCGCCGCAAACGGTCCAACTCCCCGCGCGCAAGACCAATACCATCATTCAGGCGCTGGCGCTCCTTGTCACTGAGTTCCTTGCCTTTCTGGACCAACTCTTCGCTGTAGATGGCGATGGTGTCGAGCAACTCCTCAACCCGCTCATTCATCCGCTCGCGAGAAGCCACGACGCGGTCCCAGGCTCGGTTAGCCTGATGCCGTAATTGTTCGCGGGTGCGGTCGCCTGTTTGCGGCGCAAAAAGCAGGGCGGTGACCGCACCAGCTACCGCACCGGCTACCAAGGCGATACCGAGGGCACTATACCCAATACCATTACCGTTTTCATAATCCGTCATGATCAAACTCCTTTATCAGGTGATGACAGTGGGGGTCTTGCGACCCGTAAGACTTTCCATCCGGGTAAGATCGCGACCGAGCCGGATCAGATCACTCAGGGCACGTTGCGGGTCCTGTTGCTGACGCTGCGCATCCTGCTCCAGATATTCGTGATAAATGCGCAAAGTGGCACCTTCGGTTCCCGTACCCGACAGCCGGAATATCAGCCGTGCCCCATCGGCAAAGAGCAGGCGTAGGCCCTGATGGGTACTGACGCTGCTGTCGATAGGATCGGTATAGGTAAAATCATCGGCCATAATGATGTCGCGTCCTGCCAGAGTCTGGCCGGGGAGCACCGGCAATTGGGCGGTGATACTCTGCATGATCTGCTCGCCCGTTTCCGCCGGGAGTGCTTCGTAATCATGGCGGGTGTAGTAATGACGGCCAAAACGTTGCCAATGCCGGGTGACGATCTCGGCTACGGATTGTCCCGTGTGCGCGATTACCGAGAGCCAGGCCAGCACCGCCCAGAGTCCGTCCTTTTCACGGATGTGGTCCGATCCAGTGCCGAAACTCTCCTCGCCACAAAAGGTGATTTTGCCTGCATCCAGCAGATTCCCGAAGAACTTCCAGCCGGTAGGCGTTTCATAGTGGGCAATGCCCAGTGCCTCGGCAACTACGTCTGCGGCCTGGCTCGTAGGCATGGAGCGGGCGACGCCTTTTAGTCCCTGCCGATATGCGGGGATGGCCGTGGCATGGGCCGCAAGTACCGCCAGCGAGTCACTAGGGGTCACAAAAAATTGACGTCCGAGGATCATGTTGCGATCGCCGTCGCCATCGGACGCCGCCCCAAAGTCGGACGCATCTTCTGCGAACAGGTGGTCCGCCAGAGGCCTGGCATACACCAGATTGGGGTCGGGATGACCGCCCCCAAAATCCGTCAGCGGGACGCCGTTAACCACCGTACCGGCAGGCGCACCCAGACGCTTCTCAAAAATCTCGTGGGCGTAGGGGCCGGTGATAGCGTGCAGGGCATCAAAACGCATCCGGAATGGCCCCTGCAAGAGTTGCCTCAGCGCGTCAAAATCAAAAATGCGGGCCATCAGTTCTACATACTCCGCCACCGGGTCGCAGATTTCTACGCGCATGTCGCCCAGCAAAAATTCTCCATCCTGGTCGATATCGACATCTGCACTGTCTAGTGTCTGGTAACCTTGGATGGTCTTGCTGGCAGCCCAGATGGTGTCGGTGATTTTTTCTGGCGCAGGCCCGCCGTTGGCAGTGTTGTACTTGATGCCAAAATCGTGATCCGGACCACCGGCGTTATGGGAAGCGCTGAGGATAATGCCGCCGTGGGCACTCCGCGCACGAATGACGGTAGAAACGGCGGGTGTAGAGAAGAGCCCGCCCCGTCCGACAATGACTTTGCCCCAGCCATTCGCCGCCGCCATCCGGAGGATGGTCTGTATGGCTTCACGGTTATAAAAACGTCCGTCGCCACCAAGAATAAGGGTTTGTCCGGCGCGATCGGGAATGGCGCTGAAAATGGATTGAACGAAATTTTCGAGATAATGCGGCTGCTGAAAAACTTTGACCTTTTTACGTAGCCCGGACGTGCCTGGGCGTTGATCAGCGAAAGGCTGGGTTGCAATCTGCAATACCGCCATGACACACCTCAGTAGTCGAGTGGAACGTCAATAATAGTGGTTTCCCGACTGGCATCGGTACGAATCCAGACCGTATACCCGCTTACCTGCCAGGTACTGACGACCACACCGCCGTCGCGAATGGCCTTTTCACTGGCTTCAATGAGGTCTTCTTCCATAGCCTCATCCCACTCGCCCAGGACGTGGTGACGGAGCAATTCCTGCGGATCAATTTCTCCGGATTCGAAGATGGCTTGCGCGTCGGGGGATGCGAGGATGGTTCCAGGATGAAATCGCATTTTATTCTCCATAGTTTTCAGATTATAGCAGGAACTAGCTGTTCACAAGGCAAAGCCTTGCGTGCGCAGAAAATCGCGACTGGGCGCTGCACACTGGTTCATCAGGTGAATACGGTGCGGGTTGCGGCGCACGCGGCGTGCCCAGATCCGCGGATTGCTCAACCCGGCCGCCGCATAGACCTGTTCGCCTGGAAAGAAACTGGTCCGCAAAAACTGGCGAAATACCTCGCGCAGAACGGGGCTGATGAAACGTTTTTTTGCGCGACCCATGGCCTGACTGCGCATCTGAATGGTGGTACGGGCAAAAGCCATGTGACGCGCTTCTTCGCGCATGTGGATGTGGGTAATGGCCAGTACCGCTGCGGGCAGATCCTTGTGTGCGAAGATCAGCCGATTCATGCGGTCCGGCACATTCTCACCGATTAGAATGGTTGCCCAGAAAGCTGCGGAGCCTTCGGGCGCATAACGGGCGAAAAGACGGGCCAGGGGCGGGCGCTCGCTCAAAGGGGTCATAAATGGGAGTTGCGCACGTTGCTGTAATTCCAGAAACATGAGGCTGTGCCCCACTTCTTCCCGCAGTTCATGAAGCTGATAATGGTAGCTGACCGGATCGCGGTACATCTCCTGTAGTGAGTTGGCGCCCAGGCGTTGGATGAACAGGGCCTCCAGCCATAGGCCCAGTTCGCAGAAAGAGACAAATTCGACCTGGGAAAGACGGATGCGTTCGTCCTGACTCAGTTGTACATATTCAGGCAATCCATAGAGCGATAGCAGTTCTTCGGGGAGCCAGGCTGTTTCTGCATTGAGGCTTTTCCATGGGACGGCCTGGACAGGGTCCCGGTAGTTACTGCTGTGCTCGTTGAGCCGATTGACCAGTGCGTCGTGATGCCGCTGGATCTGGGCGTACGCGGGGAGACGTTGAGCGAAGTTCATAGGCTATTCTGCCACGGACGCTCAGCCGCTCCAAGGGTGCTTTGGCCGCTGCCCGCCCGTATCGCGTAATCGGGTAATGGCGCTGTACACGTTATAACGAGGGTGCCACCCCAATGTTTGCTGGGCGTGGCTGATGTCGACAACCAGCGGATTTTCCAGGACCTGTAGCCAGCCGGGATCGCCGAGGCTGGTACTAAAAGGGCGTAGCCAGCTATGTACACGGTGCAGTTGGGTGGGGGAGAGTGGAAGCTGCCAGCGGCGAGGAATGCTTGACCAGGGGATGGGGTCGGGTGCCGCGATATTGAATACCCCGCCCCGGCCATAATCCAGTACCGCCAGCAGGGCGGCAACTGCATCCTCCTCGTGGAGACACTGAATGGGCAGGTCCGGATCTCGCAGTCGTAGTCCGTAAGGGCTCGTCGCAATATCGTTTACCAATGCCTGCCCACGAGGACCGATAATGGCGTGCAGACGCAGACGCGCGATGGCGGTTTGACTTCGGGTGATCGCGAACACATCCAGCCACTGTTCCAGCGCGGCCTTGTCCTCACTATAGGCGAAACCCGGTACAGGCCGGCACGGCTGGCTTTCGCGGATGGGGACGGGATTGTCCGGCCAGGCGCCATAAGCGGCCACACTGCTGGAATAGATGACTTGCGGTACACCGGCATTTGCCGCCGCACGGAACAGATGCTGACTGCCTTCGAGGTTAATCCGGCGCATTTCCTCGCGCCAGCGCCGTTGCGGCCCGAGGCGCGGACTGAGCACCATAAAGGCGAGATGAATGATGCAGTCCATGTGTGTCAGGTGTTCGGCAAGCCGCGGATCGCGTATATCCAGAGGCAGGTATTGCAGGTGCGGATGCTGCATGGCGGGTGCCTGGCGATCCAGGGCGATGACCCGGTGGATATCCGGGCGGGCGAGCAGCGCGGGTAACAGCGCCGCC
>NZ_DAHVHY010000093.1 GCF_027322205.1 Acidithiobacillus sp. | reverse complement strand
TTTTGTTTGTATGTGGCTCCATATTCCCAGTGCTGATCGCCGCTTTCGTATTCCATGTATGAACGTCCTCGGTTTTGCAAGATGCCGTAGATTTTGGATTGGGTTGACTGCACACATGTATCCGGCCTGTTGTTGGGCATCAGCCCTGGCCCTAATGGACTATCCGCGCGCCTGCTCCTCATCACGCTATCGGCTTCAGGAGCCTGTGGAATACCCAGGGTTTGCAGGCGCTGGTTCGACCTATCCGCCATCTCTCGTCATCCAGCAATCGTGGAACTTGAGAACCTCCTTTATTTCACAACTTGTTTACCTGGCGCAGTTGTCGCCATTGCCTTTAGCCACTGGCTGCCAACCGGTAATGCTCGCCCCGCGCCATAATGGCCCACGCCGTCCGTACCATCTTGGCCGCCAGCGCCACAGCGGCCTTCTGAATCCCCCGGCGCGCCACTAGTGCTCTGATCCATTGAGATCGCGGATCGGTCTTTTCTCCCAGATGCCGGATCACGACCAAGGCCCCCTGTACAAACAGGGTGCGCAGGTAACTGTCTCCCTGCTTGGTAATCCTTCCCAAGCGGGTCTTTCCACCAGAACTGGATTGCCTCGGCACCAGCCCAACCCAGGCCGCGAGTTCCCGACCATTGCGAAAAAGCCTAGCGTCACCCACCGTCGCCACCGCCGCCGTAGCGGTGACTGGACCAATGCCGGGAATCTCCGCCAGCCGCCGCGCCGTCTCGTCTTGTGCCAGACGTGCGATCTTCCGGTCATAATCCGCCAGCCGCTCTTCCAGCCGCAGCAGATGCCCGCGCAATTCGGAAAAGACGCTCACCGCATCCAGGGGGATTTCCGAGTCCGCCAGTGCTTCCACCAGCCGCTTGGAAAAGGTTGCCGCTCCTTGGGGCAGGACAATGCCAAATTCCTGTAACAACCCCCGGATCTGGTTGATCAACGCCGTCCGTTCCGCCTTGATTGCCTCGCGTACTCGATGCACTACCAAGACCGCCTGCTGTTCCAGTGTCTTGATGGCGACGAAACGCATGCTCGGGCGGGATACCGCCTCGCAGATGGCTTCTGCATCATTGGCGTCGTTCTTGCCGCTCTTGCGGTAGGGAACGACGAATTGGGGCGCAATGATGCGTACTTGGTGGCCCAGATTGCCAATCTCCCGTGCCCAGTGATGGGCGCCGCCGCAAGCTTCGATGCCCACGAGACACGGCGGCAGATTGCCCAGCGTCTCCAGCAGTTTGGCCCGACTGACAGCCTTTTTCAGAATGGGCTTACCATGGCGATCCACACCATGCAGTTGGTAGATATTTTTTGCCAAGTCGATGCCCAGGGTTGTAACTTCTTTCATGGGATGAACCTCCTTGTTTCGATAGAGCCCCATCGTGGCATCAGACCACGGCTGGGGGGAAGAGGACGTTCATTCCATTACGCTAATGGTTGAAGTTCATTATGGCTGAATTGTTCCCGATCATTCTCTCGGTAATGTGATGCCCGTCGAACTTTCACCCATTATTCCACTGATGCAGAGTCTGGGTGTCCCGTCTTGCAATAATTGTGTGGGTGTCGAGGCAGCCATAAAGCGGCATCAGCGTATTGATGGCTGGACACGTAATCTGGTCGTGACCACCCTCGACAGAATTATGCTGTATCCCCTGCCTGTTCTTCAGGTCACCAGTAACGTCATGCGCGATATGGATATCCCCCTTGGTTACGACACACCATCCGGATGTGGTGGCAATGCTCTACCTGATATCCCTACCGCGATATCAGGTCATTATATAATTAAAACACGTTCACCTAAACAAAGGATATTGCCTAAATTGAACCATATTCATTCTTGGTTATCTAAAGCTTTCCACAGTAGAGATATGGAGAACGTGATATGAAATATAAGATTCTTATTGCATGCGCAGCGATAAGCACATTTCCAGCAGTCGCATGTGCCAGTTCGTTGAGTCATGGTTTGAACTCACTCGGGATCTATGGTGAGGCAGTTGGAACGCCAAATTCGTTTAACTCATTTAATACTCAGGGATTAGCAAAGTCTTTTCAGACAATGAAGCCTGCTTCAGGGGGCAATACATCAGGAGGCATCGGGGTAGTTCTATCGGGAGTCAGCAAAGACAATTTCTTTATGCATCTGGGCTTCAACTATGGCTTCAATCCAATCATCGGAGATAATACCAGCAATAGTGGCCATTCGCTGGCTTTTAATGCTCGCCTTGGCAAGGGCTTCCTTTTTGGTCGACACTTGATGTTTGGCCCCTACATTGGTTATCAGTATGCGCAATTCAAGCTCGGTATTGGTAACCATGATAGTTTTGCCAACGCCACTTACAACAATAATGCCATAGGGGGTGGTTTGTTTATTGCCATGGAGCCGGTACAAGATCTTACTGTCACTGCACACGCAGGATACTTAGCAGGAATTGCATCAAATGAAAAAGTAAATCTGGATTCATTCTCTCTTGAGCCTGGTGGAACACCATCAGCAAACGTTTTTCAGCTAGGTGGGAAACTTAGCTATCGTTTCCTTTCTGATGTCAGCGGCTTCGTCGGGGTAGACTATGATCGTTACATGGCCTCAAATTATGTAGGGCCGATCAACATTAAAACGCGCGTGAATACCTTACGCGGCATGGTAGGCATAGCTTACAATTTTTAACAGCTATAGGCGGTATGCAGTACAAACAGTGCGCCTTGCGAATACCTGTATTATCTGCGTATTCGCTTTATGGGCGGTTGCAGATAGACAACCTCCCTTTTTTAAGGAGTGAAACAGGATGCAGAATAAATCAACACCGGTGAAGTGGGTAGTTTTGAAAGCCGGTCTGGCCGTATTCGGCTTGTGTTCCGTTGGGGGTGGTGTTGCCGCCGCCAGCCCGCTGTATGTTGAAAAAATCAATATGCCCATGAAGACTGCTATCGGCGAAGTGAACAATGTTCTTAAAGATGGGGGGTACAAGATTGTGCTCAAGCTGAATATCTTGAAGCTGATCGATGCGCAGGAAAAGAAGCTCAAGATTCCGCACTTTAATCGTCCGAAATTTACCGATGTCAGGGCTGTGGTATTTTGCAATCCCTATGACTTCAGCAATCTACTCAATACGGACTGGCCAGTTGCTGCGGGGTGTCCCCTTAATCTGACGGTGTTTAGCATGGGGCAAACAAGTTACGTGGTATATGGGCTACGCGCAGATTACGCGCTGGGGCCACGATCCAAAAAGATCGGTAACCAGCTGGATCAAGCCGTGATTCGGGTATTGAAAGGGATCCCGATGTCCCGTGAAGTCACACATTACCCTAAATTCTAGCATTGGACCAAGACTGCGGCATGCTCACACCTATCTAGTTGATTTGTCAAGGTGCCAACAAACCAAACCCCTCCTTTCAAGGAGGGATAAAGTCAATGCTTTTTGTGGTATGGAGGCACTGCCTATCCCGCTCACAAGGTATGCGTCTTACATGAACGTCATCGGTTTTGCAAGATGTCGTAATTTTGGAGAAAGGGATCGATATCGCGGTATGGGGTAACATAAATAATGCTTTATAAACAGCTTGTTGCGTGCGCACATGTGCTTGCGTAGCCTCTGCCTTCACTGTCTTGACCAATGGGTCCACCATAGTGCTCAGGCTCATTTCATATTAAAAGAGGCTGCTACTTGAAAAGTACCTACGGAAAACAATAACGTAAGGAGCTATCAGCATTCGTTTTAAGGGACTTCAAGCCCGTTGCAATGTCTTTTAGTTGGTGTCAATCCCTTCGGGTCTGATTCCCCGCTGCTTGCAGCGAAGCGTGGCAAATAGCGAGCGGCTGAGGGAAATCCCCGCAGCAAACTGCGGGGATTCTTATTTGCGGAAGGTCGTTACGTGACGATTATGGAGGTATGGGTAGCTGATGAGTCGAAGCGATAAACTTTTTGCACTGATACTGACATCCGGGATTTTGAGCATATTAGCGGGAATCGTCATTACGGCGTTAATGACACGCATACCAGTTTCTCATGTTTTTGTAAATGAAGCAGGAGCTAGGCTCATAAGAAAAGGTGGAGTAGCCGTGATTGCGGTTCCGTTTTGGCCGAATGTGTACCGAGTAAATCCGAAATCAACAGATGCGGCATTTTCATCTAATGCAACTTTATATTTTAAAGGACATATTAGTGTGACTCTACCACGCTCTGATGTTAGATTATGGGTTTATCGCGGGTAGTTCTCAACCTATGAGGTAAAATGAAGATGAAGATGAACATGAGCATGCAAAAACCTTTATCATCAGCTACATTAAGTTTTGCCGTGATATTGTTGGTTACATTGTTTGCACAGAGGGCGCAAGCGGGAACCACCTTCGACGAAGGGCTTCCAGTTGCGAGACCTCAGAACTTAGCACGTTTAGTGAGTTCTGCAGAACACGGATTTGGTCCGGCACAATATCGCCTCGGATGGGCATATGCTAGAGGGTTTGGGGTTCCACGCAAGCCTGTTAATGCCTTCTACTGGTGGAAAGAAGCGGCTAAAAATTTGGACGCGGCGGCTCAGTTACAAGTGGGAATAGCGTATGCCAAAGGATTTGGAGTGGAAACAAGTATGACTAGGGCAATTCATTGGTGGAAGCTGGCAGCTCGCGACGGACATCCTGGAGTGGCTTTAGAAGCTCAACGTTTGCTGGATTCTGCGGTTTAAGAAAGTTTTTAGGGTGACTGTTCAGCCAAGGTCAGGCTGAACAGTCACGAAAAGGTTACAATTATCCCATGGAATACCAAAGCAGATAAAAGGGAACATACATGCCAGAAGCCCAGAATCCTGTTCTGATCCTCACGAACGAACGATTACCTTAGCATGCGCGTGATGCGTGTGATTGGTCCGATCTACGGGGCTTCAGTACGATCCCACAGTATTGTCGGTGATTTTCTGGGCGGCATCCGGGCGGTGTTTGGCGGGAAGCGGGCGGGAGACCTGAACATGATCGCTCAAGCGCGGGTTGCAATTCTGGCGCAACTGGCGGGTCCGCGCCGCATGGGGCTCCCTTCTGTTTCTTTATGTTGTTATAGGGAGGCAGAGTTCGTCAGGCTGTCAGCGGGTGCGGCAGCCTATCATCACCATAAGCCCTGCAGGCCGCAAGCCATCTGGGAACCCGCAGGGACGATCGCCATGATTACCAGCAAATTAACCAGCAAAGCCCAAACCACGATTCCGCAGCCGGTGCGGATCGCATTGCATCTTCGGGAGGGGGATGAGATTGTCTACCGCATCGAGGATGGCCTGGTTTGGGTTGGGGCAAGCAGGGGCGATGGGGACCAGGGCGCTGGGACTATCCGCCTCACCCCTACGCCCGCTGTGCACCGGGCCGCTGGTAGCATTGAAATGATCGTTGGTTCTGGGGCCGGGTCCATTGGACAAGACAGTAGCGCGGTGCTTTTTTCCGGTCGGGATCGCTGGCGTTCATAAAAGCGTCACATTCGGGGTGTATTCTCAGAACCGGGCACGTCCGCCCGTCATTGGCCTGGAGACTGATCATGGAACTCAACCCATTGCAATCCCGTGTGGCGCAACTCTATCAGGAAGGCCTATATGCCAGCATCGGTACTTGGGAGGATGCCCAGCTCACCCACGATGCGCTGTTTTTGTTCCTGCTCCAGGAAGCGGAGGAGTGCCTAGACCTGGATGTCTTAGAGAGTCATGTCGCTGTGGTCAGCGAACATCTGCAGGATTTTCTGGATGAGCTGGCAACGGCAATAGCGAACGCCGCGGAAGACTCCGCTGACGGCGATCAGCCCTAAGCGTTGTAATTCTTTTCCACATAGAGGAGATACATTGATGTCTGAGGAAAATGAGGAGGTCCAGCATCGCCAAGTGGCGGGCGAGTCGCGGTTGCCTGCGGAGGCGCGCTACTGCATGATCGCCGAAGCCGCTTATTTCATCGCCGAACGACAGGGTTTTGAGGGGGACTGCGAGGCACACTGGCTGGAGGCTGAACGCGAGATCGACCGGATGCTCG
>NZ_DAHVHY010000092.1 GCF_027322205.1 Acidithiobacillus sp. | reverse complement strand
TTGCCCGCGAGCTTTATCTGGCCCTGATGGTGGATCGGGGACAGGCGCGGATCACCTTTCTGGCTACCCGGGAAGGCGGTATGGACATCGAGGAACTGGCGGCCTCCCGGCCAGAGGCCCTGCATCGGGTCGTGGTCGAGCCCAGCACCGGCTTTCTGCCTTTTCAAGCGCGCCAGCTCGGTTTCCAGTTCGGATTGGACGCCAGCCAGGTGCAGCAGTTCACGCGCATCATGCAGGGCATGTATCGCCTGGCGCAACGGCTCGATGCCCTGATGGTGGAGGTCAATCCCCTCGCTATCACGGCCGAAGGCAGGCTGCTGGCCCTGGATGCCAAGGTGGTGATGGATGATAACGCGCTCTATCGCCATCCCGAGTCGGACGAGCTCTTCGATTCCACCCAGCAGGACGGGCGGGAAATTACGGCGCGGCAGTTCGGACTGAATTACATCTCCCTGGAAGGTAACATCGGCTGCATGGTCAACGGGGCTGGTCTGGCCATGGCGACCATGGATCTGATCAAACTGCACGGCGGCGAGCCCGCCAATTTTCTGGATGTGGGCGGTGGTGCGGCTGCGGACAAGGTCACCCAGGCCTTCAAGCTCATTCTCTCGGATATCCGGGTGAAGGCGATACTGGTCAATATCTTCGGGGGCATCACCCGCTGTGATCTGCTGGCGGAAGGTATCATCCAGGCGGCGGCGGAGGTGGGGCTTCACCTGCCGGTGGTGGTGCGTCTGGAAGGCACCCGGAAGGAGGAGGGCATGGCCCTGCTGCGTGACAGTGGTCTTTCCCTGATCACCGCCGACGGTCTTACCGACGCGGCCATGAAGGCCGTGGCGGCGGCGCAGGGCTGACGTGTCCATCAACATCTTTTGGTTGCAACGTCTGTGGCCGGCGCTGCGTAACTCCGGCCCGCTGATTTCGCGTCTCGCCGACGCTTATGTGAAGCGTGGCGCGGACCAGAAAAGCGCCGAGGTGATGGCGGAAATGGCCGTGCTGCTCGATCAGATTCTCGACGAGCGGCTCAAGTCGGTGGCCCAGGCCGACGATGTGGGGGCGCTGCGACAGGGTCTGGCCGCCTTGCGGTCCGAGGTCGCCAAAATCCGTCCGGCACCCCGGCGCAATCCTTATGTGCTTCTCCTGCTCCTGGGAGAGGCGGTAATCAGTGTTCTTCTTATCGTGATTCTGGTGCGTCTATGAGCATATTGCTGTCCCGCGACACCCGTGTGATTTGCCAGGGCTTTACCGGCAAGCAGGGGACTTTTCACTCGCAGCAGGCCGTGGACTACGGGACCCGCATGGTGGGTGGCGTGACGCCCGGCAAGGGCGGGACCCGTCATCTCGGTCTGCCGGTATTTGATACGGTGGCCGATGCCGTACAGGAAACCGGGGCCGAGGCCAGCGTGATTTATGTGCCGTCGCCTTTTGCCGCCGATGCCATCATCGAGGCGGCGGCCGCTGGCATCCAACTCATCGTCTGTATCACCGAGGGCATTCCGGTGCATGACATGCTGATGGTGAAGCATTATCTGGCGGACGCACCGGCGCGACTCATTGGCCCTAACTGTCCGGGGATTATTACGCCGGGGCAGTCCAAGATCGGGATCATGCCCGGCGCCATTCACCAGACCGGACGGGTAGGCATTGTCTCCCGCTCCGGCACCCTCACCTATGAAGCAGTGGAGCAGACCACCCGCCTGGGCCTGGGGCAGAGTACCTGTGTGGGTATCGGCGGCGACCCCCTGATTGGCATGAATTTTATTGAAATCCTGCAGCTTTTTGAGGCGGACCCGCAGACCGAAGTGATTGTCATGGTGGGCGAGATCGGCGGACGCATGGAGGAAGATGCGGCGGCCTTTATCCAGGCGCATGTCCGTAAACCGGTGGTGACTTTCATTGCTGGTTCCACGGCGCCCAAGGGCAAGCGTATGGGCCATGCGGGGGCTATTATCGACGGTGGTGCAGGAACAGCGGCGGCCAAATATGCGGTACTGGAAGCGGCGGGCGTCTATTGCGTGCATTCCCCTGCTGATTTGGGTACCCGGGTGGCCGAGGTACTGGGGCGCTGATGCGCATCGCTCTGGCGCAGGTCAACTGCCGGGTCGGCGATGTGGCGAGCAATGCCGATCGTCTGCTGGCCGCCGCTGCCGAGGCACAAGCCGCAGGCGCCGACTTGCTGGTAACGCCGGAGTTGGCCCTCAGCGGTTATCCCCCGGAAGACTTGCTCTTGCGTGCCGACTTTTTGCAGGTCTGCGATGCCGCCTTGCAGCGTCTTGCGACAGCAGCGCCTCTGGCCATGCTGGTAGGGCACCCGCAGCGTGAGCAGGAGCGCCTCTACAACAGCGCCAGTCTGCTGCGCGGGGGCCGGGTCGAGGCGGTTTATCACAAGCATTGTCTGCCGAACTATGCGGTATTCGATGAAGTGCGCTACTTCACGCCGGGGGCGCAGTCGCTGGTGTTTGCCTGTGCCGGACTGCAGTGTGGGGTGGCCATTTGTGAGGATGTCTGGTGCGGGCCTGGGGTAGCGTTGGCGGCTCAGGCCCAAGGTGCCGAATTGATGCTGGTGCTCAACGCCTCCCCCTATCACCTGAATAAGCAGCACGTCCGGGAGGATCAGGTGGGTGCCCTGGCCGCCCGGTGTCATCTGCCTATCGTTTATGTGAACCTGGTGGGTGGGCAGGATGAGTTGGTCTTCGATGGCCAGTCCTTTGCAGTAGACCAGCACGGGTTGCTCGCACTGCGCGCAGCCCGCTGTGAGGAGGCGCTGGCGCTGTTGGATATCGATAAGGATCATGCCGACATCCGCATACAGGCTGTCGAACCCCTGAGACCGCTGCCGGATGAGACCGCCGAGGTCTACGATGTATTGCGCCTGGGCGTGCATGATTATGTGGAAAAAAATGGCTTCCCTGGCGCAGTGCTGGGGCTGTCTGGCGGGGTGGACTCGGCGCTGACCTTGGCGGTGGCGGTGGATGCCCTCGGCGCGGAACGGGTCCATGCCCTGATCATGCCCTCTCGCTATACGGCGGAGATGAGTATCGCGGATGCCGTGGCCGAGGCGCGGAACTTGGGCGTGCGCATGGACATCGTATCCATCGAGCAGCCCTTCAACACTTATCTGGAGACGCTGGCGCCGCTCTTTGCCGGGCGCGCAGCCGATATCACGGAAGAGAATTTGCAGGCACGTATTCGCGCCGCATTGCTCATGGCTTATTCCAATAAATTCGGTCACCTGCTGCTGACTACGGGCAACAAGAGCGAGATTGCCGTTGGTTACGCGACCCTGTATGGCGACATGGCCGGAGGTTTCGCGGTGATCAAGGATTGCCCGAAGACCCTGGTCTATCGCCTCGCCCGTTATCGCAATAGCCTGAGTCCGGTGATCCCCGAGCGGGTGCTGACCCGGCCACCCTCGGCGGAGCTGGCGCCGGATCAGCGTGATCAGGACAGTCTGCCCCCCTACGAGGTTCTGGATGCCATTATTGCCGCCTATGTGGAAGAGGACCGCAGTGCAGCGGAACTCATTGCCGCTGGTTTTTCGGCGGAAATGGTGACGCGGGTGTTAAGGCTTATTGATCGCGCCGAATATAAACGGCGTCAGGCGGCGCCAGGCGTGCGGATCAGCGCCCGCGCATTCGGTAAGGATCGGCGCTATCCTATTACCAATGGCTACCATCCTTGGGAAGCCGTGTTGTCAGCACGAGGAGCTTTACCATGAAAAAAATTGAAGCGATCATTAAGCCCTTCAAACTGGATGATGTGCGCGAGGCCCTTCAGGATCTGGGGCTGGCCGGTATGACGGTTACCGAGGTCAAAGGTTTTGGCCGCCAGAAGGGGCATACGGAACTCTATCGTGGCGCTGAGTATGTGGTGGATTTTCTGCCCAAGCTCAAGCTGGAGGTGGTGGTTAGCGATGACATGGCCGACCGTGCGATTCAGGTGATCGAACAGGCAGCGCGTACTGGCAAAATCGGTGACGGCAAGATTTTTGTCAGTGCCGTGGAACGGGTCATCCGCATCCGCACCGGAGAAGAGGGCGAAGAAGCGGTCTGATTAAAGGGGCTGGGGGCTGGGCTGCAAGGCCCCTAGGGATGGCACTTACGATTTGGCGCTGCTGCCGAGATCTGAGAGATATTTGCTCTTGGGGTAGTTATAGGCGAGGATCGCCGTCGTGGTCCGGGCCAGCTTTTGCAGGTTCAGGTGCTGGTAAGAACGGGCCAGATAATAGAGCGCCTCTTCCCGCGCCGAGCTCAACTGGTAGCGGGTGATCACCGTGCTGCAGCGATTCGCCGAAGCCACATAAGCGTGGCGCACATAGTAAAACTTGCAGATTTCCAGATTGCGTTTACCGAGAATATTGATGATTTTGGCCATGCGTAAGCGGGCATCCGTGGCGTAGGCGCTGTGCGGCCAGCGTCTCGCCAGAGTATCCAGGGTAGTGAATGCTTCTTCGGCGGGTTTCGGATTCCACTCGGCACCCTGAATGGCCTGATAATAGGCGATGCCCTTCAGGTACCAGGCGTAATCCACATGAGGGTTGGCCGGGTGCAGCTTGATGAAACGTTCGGCCGCCGCTACCGCCGCCTCGGAATCCCCGCGCCGGTAATAACTGTATGCCGTATTGAGTTGCGCTTGTTCGGCATAAGGGCCGTAGGGATAGCGGGTCTCGAGATCCTCATATAGCTTGATGGCAGAACTGTAATCTCCGCGTTCCATGGCCTTTTGGGCGGGCTGGAACAGTGTCTCGGCGGATTCGTGGCGATCGGCGGAACTGCCAGGTTTATTCGGGCTGCTGGCACAACCGGCGATCAGGGCGGTACAACACAAGGTAATGAGTATGCGTTTGCTCATGAAGGACAATAGTCTATAGTGGCGAACCATGAGCGACGATAGTACGGGTATTCCCATGATTTTGCCAGAGGAGCAGACCGGCCAACGTCTCGACGCGGTGTTGAGCCAGTTGCTGCCGGAAACCAGCCGCAGTCGTATCCAGACCTTGCTGCGGGATGGCCGGATTCTGGTGGATGGTGCGGTCGAAAAGCCCAGCGCACGGATTCGCGGTGGTGAACAGGTAGAAATCAACTGGCCGGAGATCGAGCCCAACACTTGGCTGGCCCAGGATCTGCCGCTGCATATTCTGTATGAAGACGCGGATATCCTCGTTGTGCACAAACCGGCAGGGCAGCTTACCCACCCCGGCGCCGGTCATGCCGACGGCACGCTGGTCAACGCCGTGCTGGCCCATGTGCTGGATAATGCCTACCTGCCCCGCGGCGGCATCGTCCATCGGCTGGACAAGGACACTACCGGCCTGCTGGTGGTGGCGAAAACCGAGATGGCGCGACAGTCACTGATCGACCAGCTCGGTGACCATACCATGCACCGCGAATATCTCGCGCTGGTGATGGGGCCGATGACCGGTGGTGGCCGGGTAGACGCGCCCATCGGCCGCCATGCCCACGACCGCCTGCGGATGACCGTGCGCGATGATGGTCGGCCGGCGCAGACCGAATATCGGCTGGTGGAGCGCTTTCCCCGTCACAGCTACCTGCGCCTGCGCCTGGCGACGGGGCGTACCCATCAGATTCGCGTGCACATGACGCACATCGGCCACCCGCTGGTGGGTGATCCGATCTATGGCGGGCGGATGATGGTGCCGCAAGGGTTGGATGAGGTCGCGCTGGCCCATTGGCGGCAGTTCCGCCGTCAGGCTTTGCATGCCTGGCGTTTGCGTCTCTACCATCCGGAAAGCGGGGAATTGATGACCTGGGAAAGCCCGCTGCCTGAAGACATGGCCGAATTGCTGACTCTGCTGCGCGATGCGCGTAATGGCGACTGAAGAGGCTGGTTATTGGGTGCCGGACTGGCCCGTGCCCTACGGGGTACGCAGTGCCATCACGGTGCGCAGCGGCGGTGTCAGTCAGGGCGCCTATGCATCACTCAATCTCGGCGACCATGTGGGCGATGCGCCGGAGGCGGTGGCACGGAATCGGGAACGGCTGCGGGCCATGCTGGAATTGCCTGGGGAGCCCCGTTGGTTGCAGCAGGAGCATGGCACGGGGGTCGCCACTTTGACGGCCGCGTCGGCGCGCTCTTTGGAAGCGGATGG
>NZ_DAHVHY010000091.1 GCF_027322205.1 Acidithiobacillus sp. | reverse complement strand
CTGCCGCCAGTTCCGCGTGCAGCACCTGAAACCGCCCTGCAGGAGCCGTATTCCCAGCGTCGACGATGCGTACCAAAGGCACCTGAGACAGCGCGGACCGCCACCGTTCACACGGTTCTTCATCCATCCGATAAGGACGGAACCAGTCCCAGCCGCCATTGCGGGCAAAGAGATCGGCGTAGGCCGCGGTCCGTTGGGCTTCCTCCCGCCGCATCTCCCGCAAATGATCCAGATTCAATGTGGCCAGCAGCATGGCGTCGTGGTTGCCCAGCACCGGATAAAACCAGGGCGCTTCCAGCAGATCCAGCGCCCCGGCACTGTTCGGGCCGCGATCCACCAGGTCACCCACGCTGAACAGGCGATCCATATCGTAGTCGAAGGCCACATGATCCATGAGCCTGCGCAGGACATCAGGGTGACCGTGCAGATCACCGACGATGAAATCCCGGCCCTGAAGATTGGCCGGATGGGCTATGACGCGCGGATTCATGCTGACCTCTCTTCCAAAGTAATCACCTGATCCAACTGCACGCCGGTACCTTCCCTCGGGTAGCCGAAGGCATTGGACAATATGCGCACCGCACCGATGCGATAATCCACCGCATGATGGGTATGGCCGTGCATCAACAGCCGCACTCCCTGATCACCGGTGCGCGCCACGGTTTCCTCCAATCGGCTGGCGTAGGCACCGGACAGATCATCCTGCCGGAAGGATTTGTAGATGGACTCCCATGCCGGTGCATGGTGGGTGATCACGACCTTGTGGCCAGCCCAGGGCTGTGCGATGGATGCCTCCAGCCAAACCTTACTGACCAGATGCACCTCCACGGTATCCCGCGGCAAAAAGCGCCGGGCACCCCCATGACACCGTATCCGCTTATGGTCCTGCATGGTCTCCTGCGCCGCCCGCATGGCATAGGGGTCGCCGCCATCAAAATCGGACCACAGGGTGGTTCCGAAAAAGCGGATATTGCCGATGTCCACGCCTTGTCTTTCCAGCAGGGTACACCGCGCCATCAGATCCTTCGGCAAATGTCTGGCTAGGCCCTCCCGCCACTTTTCCGGCGCGCGTTCGACGGATAAACCCCAGTAATCGTGGTTTCCCAACACCGCCACAACATGCGGGAAAGGGGTCGCCACCATTTTGAGCCAGTCCGCCAGCTTTTTGGGCGTGCCGAAGTCTCCCGCGAGCACGAGAATGCTGTCCCGGTCCGTCGGCAATGACGCCAGACGGACGGTAGCGGGTGGATTCACATCCACATGAATGTCGGAAATCAATCTGATCTGCATGTTATCTATCCTGAATGGCGGTAATGCGCTTTTCAAAAACTTGCGCATCACCGCGCGTCTATATATTACGATCCAAGAAACCCATAGCCCATTTTTTACCCAGAGCGGCTTCTGTCGGCACATCCTCAGCGACGATCCCCGCGCGCCCGGCTTTTGCCGCGGCGCCCAACGCCTGCAGCAGCGTCCGCTTCAACGCGCGCGGCGAATAGCCCACCAAGGCGTCCAGCACCGCATCATCCAACCGCTCATCGAAGGACCATCCCCAACTCGCCTCCTTGAGCAGTCCCTCATAAACCGTTTGGGCGATTCCCCGCATCTGGCCGGACGTTGGCGGATCGATGTGCAGCACGGTCATTCGCGACAGAATCGGCGCGGGAATCTGGCTTTCGTCGTTGGCGGTGCAAATCCAGTTCACATGGCTGGCGTCGATGGCAAACTCCGGAACAGACAAATCCTTGAAGACGCGCGCACTTTCCCGCTCCAGCAAGGTGTAGAGGGACGCTATGGGGTTGAAACGCAGGTCGCTACTCACCTTGTCCAGTTCATCCAGCACGATGACCGGATTCGCCCATGGCTCGCCGGTGAGCAGGTCGAACAGATGACCGGGCTGCGAGTTCGACCAGAAAACATCTGACCCCGCCAGGGCGGAGCTGCTTTGCGCCGAGGCCATGTCAAAGACCCGGAAAGGCAAACCGAGCTGGTCGGCGAGCCAGCGCGCTACGGCCGTCTTGCCGACGCCCGGTGCACCGGTCAGCAGGATGGGGGGCCAAAATACCCGGCTATCCCCGCGCGCCGACAAGGCGAATTGGTCGTCCAGAAAGTCGACCAGCACGGCAAAGTTCGGGAACCGCGCCCTGCACGCTTCCAGGCTGCTTGCCCATGCCGTCGGCAGAAGCCCCAGGCAGCGCTTATCCCCGCCGGCGGCTTCGATTTGCGCCAGGACGGATTTCGCCTGCGACCCCTTGTCTTTTTCATTCCGGTTTTTTTCAAACACCGCCAAGCGGGACGCATCCAGAAACTGGATTTGCGGTGGTCTCGGCTGGGTGTCCTCTTCAGACCCGTCTGCCTCAAACGCGCAGGGGTCCGGCAGGTCCTCAAAAATGCCGGGGTCATCTGCTGTGGGCAACGCCTCTGCGGACCAGACGGCTACCGATTCTTCAGAGCGACGCTCCTGAAACGTCTCCTGGTTGTCGACTGGATCCTCATCCGCCGGATCTGGGCGAGACACAAATGACATGGCATCCTCCTTATTCACAGCTACTATAAATTATAGTAACATCAATCAGACAAGCTTGTCAAAAACCGTGGGTTTCTCGCGCGGCGCGTGTTACAGTATTTTATAGTCAGACTGGGAGGACGTATGGCAGACAGCCTTAGCCCTGAAGAATTCGCCGTTGTGGAACTCGCCAGGGATTTGATTGCCCTGCGCGGCGAGACGATGGGCCGCATTTCGCAGGAAACGGAGATTCGCATACCCAATCTATCGGTCTGGTTGCGTGAAAAACCGCAGGTCATCTCTGCGGAGCGACAGGCCAAGATTTTGTATTACCTGGGTGTCAAGGAGGGGGAACTGCGTCGCGACATGCTGCATCTCTGGCACGACCAGGGGAGCCTGGAACCTCTGAAACGGGTCTTTGGCACATTATTGAGTGCGGGGCAGCGGAAGGATTTGCGGATTCATGCGGCGACAATGGGCGGGCCAACACCGTCCTATATCCTGGAAACGGGAGAAATCCTGGTGAGTCTGACCATCACCCCGGGCCTGAAAAGCGCGCTGTCCGTTCGGGATGCTCTGGGTTATGGCACCGAAGCAGTACTGGACACCCCGATGAACGAAGTATTTTTTGACAACGATCGCTGGATGTCCCTCTTGCGCCCCTCTTTCCCTATGGCCAGGGAGAAGACACTCGATTTATTGGAGTTCGCCCTGCACCAGACGGGCAAACAATGTACGGAGAATCTTCACCTCGCATTCCACCCGTCCTGGCGGCCACTGGCAGAAGGGCTGATGAAACAGCTTCAGGAAGGGATGGACCCGCAAGTGCTTCTGGATTGGCTGAATAGGCGCGGCGTGAGGGGCGTTGATGACGACTTCGATTTGGCGTTCTGATGGTCTTTTCCAAATAACGCGCATTGCATTATGGCTGTGACGGCGGTGCAGTACAAAAAAGCTATACTGTACAGACGGGTACAGTATAATTTTTTTCTTGTACTGTATCCACCTGCTGTCGCAAGCAAGGCCATCCTTGTAAATGGCTAAACGGCGGCCATAAAACGGTCAAACGTGGGGTGCCGTTGCTGGTTTTGAACCCGGAACGCTATTCACCCTACCGCTTCGTGGCGCAGCACCTGCTTTTGCGGGAAGTGCTGGCTGAACAGCGGGATGGGGTGTTTTGATGGTTGACGATGTGTAATCCATGGTTCACACTCGTTCCAATGAGAACCCTCTTGACCACCACAACATTTGACGCATGGTTCAGCGAGTTACGAGATGGCAACGCGAAGGCGCGCATTGCAGCGCGTCTTCGTAGAGCAGAGTTGGGCAACATGGGCGACTGCGAACCGGTGGGACAGGGCGTTTCCGAAATGCGTATTCACTATGGCCCTGGATATCGCGTGTACTTCATCCAGCGCGGCGTAGAGTTGGTTATCCTTCTCGCTGGAGGCGATAAAAGCACGCAATCCAAGGATATTAAAACAGCTTTGGACTTGGCCTCTCAGCAACAGGAAATGGAGTAATACATGGGAATTGTCACGCTAAAGAAATGGGATGTGATAGACCACCTTGATACGGATGAGGACATGGCAGCTTACTTTGACGCCTGCCTTGACGAAGACCCCGGTGATGGTAGTCTTATTCGTGCGGCCTTGGGCGACATCGCCAGGGCTAAAGGAATGACCAATCTTGCGCGAGATACCGGATTGACTCGTGAGGGGTTGTACAAGGCGCTTTCCAGCAGCGGCAACCCGGAGTTGTCAACGATCATCAAGGTGATTCGGGCTTTGGGTATTCACATCCGTGCTGAAATTGTGCATGCCTGATGGCATAAAACAAAGATCATGATCGCGCCACCTGCGGCCAGTGCCTGCACTTCAGGCCCGACACTGGGGGACCATAGGCGTCACCAATGGATTAGGCCGCGGCGGCAAAATCCAGCCCGGCCCGCCGCACTCGATCACCCGCTTCAAGGATGTTGCGCCGAATGGCGATCTCATGGAGATGGTGGTGTGGCGCGTACCGAAGCCTGTGCCGCCATGTGGACACTGCTTCAAGTACCGGCTGGTCTACGTGGTCAACGGCACCAGGGTCATCGGCTATGACAACGAGCATGGTCTCTCTGGTGCGCCAGATCATGAGCGCGGGGGAAGTGTCCATCAGGGAGTTGGCACGACGGGCAGGTCGGGATGTGCGTCGCGTTCACGATGACGTGCGGGTACTTGCCGAACTCGGACTGATAGAGCGCACGACCAGCGGCGGGGTGAGCTGCCCGTTCGCCGATATTCATGTGGATATGCACTTGCGCAAGGCGGGATAACGCGGTGCTGGAGAAAGGAATATGACACGGCGCAAAATTGTACAGACAGCCAATCCTTATCAAATCCAAGAGGTCATTGAAAAGGATGGGCGGACTCATTGGGAGATCTTTGGTCCCTATGGATTTCTCAGCGATCATGCATCGTTAGCTGATGCGGAAACGAAAATAACGGATCTCACCAAAGGTGTTACACAGTAACGAGCCGTCTGCAAGGCGGTGGTTTTTGCGGGTAAATCGGAGTGTGGCGCGTACCGCGCTTGCGTTAAATCGCCGCTAGCCAGGGTGCCTGGCTGAGCCGCCTGCGGGACGATTTTGCACGTTGAGCAATCGATATGCACCATATGAGGACCGTCGCCCCATTTAGGACACCCCCATGAACGATGACAAACGCAAAGCCACCTTCCGGCAAGCTTCAGCGCAACTCCGAAAAAAAAGCAGACGCTGGGCTGGTCCAGATCAACCTCTGGGTTACGCCAGCGCAAGCCAAAATAGTGCGAGAGTAGGTAAATAAGAACAAGCCACTAGACGATAAGTCCACCCAGCTTTGATATAGAAAACTTAGGTTTTTGAGAAAACGTGGCATGCCATTGCGTCGGCCCCATCGGCGTGATAACGTGACGTTATTACCCCTGGAGACAGTCATGCGTAAAGTCTTTCATACCACCCAATTCATGGCAGGTAATTCACCTGCCGTCCGCATCCCTGTGAGTATGGCATTCCCGAAGCAGACCAAATTGGTCGTGATTCGAGAGGGAAACAGGCTCATCGTGGAGCCTGAAGAAGATTCGCTCGAATCGCTTCCGGCGCTGTTCGCTGCGCTGCGCCCGCAGCACACCGGCGAGCGCCCAGAGTTTGTCGAGACGGAAAGATCTTGGTGATACTGCGCTACTTGCTGGACACCAATATTTGCATCTACCTCATGAAGGAGCAGCCCGCATCAGTCATCCGGCGGTTCGCGGCCTGCAAGCCCGGTGAAATTGGGATCAGTTCGATCACCTGGGCTGAATTGTGCTGTGGCCTGGACGTGCATAACAGCCAGTTCGAAATGGCCACGCTCTTGAGCAGGCTGATCGTCAAGGATTTTGACGTGGATGCAGCGGACCTCTTCGGAAAGCTCTCCCGGCAGTTCCCAGCCAGAAAGAGCAGCTTTGACCGCATGATTGCCGCGCATGCTTTATCGCTGGGAGTTACGCTGGTGACCAACAACACGGCCGATTTCGATCTCTATGTCGGTGCAGGACTGGTCGCCGAGAACTGGGTGACATGATGGCGAAGTTGCACTTCCTGATCATCAACGGGCTTTTTCAGTTC
>NZ_DAHVHY010000090.1:5306-6422 GCF_027322205.1 Acidithiobacillus sp. | reverse complement strand
GCGGTATACGCCTTTGCCCGCTTTCTGGATTGGGGCGTGGAGCGCACCGGGTTCCGCTTGGTATTCCTCGGTAGCCTGCGCGACGGCTTCGGAGTGAGCAGTCAACTGCTGGAGATCGGTGAAAACGGACTGGTCAGCCGGTATGCCAGCGGCATGGTGCTCGGCTTGCTGGTCTTGCTCGTGGTCGCCTGGGGGTGGAGGTGAACCTCGGCAGTATCCTCATCCTGCTTCCCTGGTGCGCTGCGCTCTGGCTCGCAACCCGTAAAGCGGACGGCCAGCGCTTCGCCATGGCCATCGCGCTGGTCGAACTGGTGCTGGCGCTTATCCTGCGCCTCGCGCCCGGCGTGCTTCACAACACCAGCCACGCGCTCTTCATTCCCATGCTTGGCGCGCTCTGGACCCTGCATGATGGCGCCTTTGGCAGCACCCTGGCCGTGCTGACGGCGCTTTTGCTACCGGTCAGCATGGCCTTTGCCTGGCGACTCTCCGAGTTCCGCGCCCTGGCGCTGTCTGCGCTGGTCATGGAAGGTGCCCTGTTCGGTATTTTTCTCGCCGAGAACGTGCTGATGTTCTATATCTTCTACGAGATTCTGGCGTTGGCCGGAGCCTTCCTGATTCTGCGCACCGGCCACAAAAGCCGTGCCGCCGCCCTGCAATTTCTGCTCTACACCGTAGTTGGCTCCCTGCTCTTTCTGGTGGCGCTGGTGATGGTCTACCTGCTTCATGGCGCTCAGACAGGGGTCTATAATTTCTCGATTCTGACGCTCTCTGATACACGGATTCCAGCGTCAGCGGGCCTCTGGATATTCCTCGGTATGGTCGCCGGACTGGCCGTGAAGATGCCGCTTTTTCCCCTGCACAGCTGGGCGGGTCCCAGCTATGGTGCAGCAGCACCAGCGGGCAGCATTTTTCTCTCCGGCGCGGCAGTGACGGCGGGGGCCTATGGTTTGATTCACTTCGCCATCCCCATGTTGCCGCAGGCAGCACTGCATTTTGCCCCCGCCGGCATCATCCTTGGCGCTATCGGTACCCTCTACGGCGCTTTTCTCGCTCTCAATGCCGATAATCTGCGCCATTTTGCCGCCTATGCCAGCGTCAGCCATATGAATCTGGTGG
>NZ_DAHVHY010000090.1:0-5208 GCF_027322205.1 Acidithiobacillus sp. | reverse complement strand
CTGATAATCTGCGCCATTTTGCCGCCTATGCCAGCGTCAGCCATATGAATCTGGTGGCCCTCGGCCTTTTTGCCCTGCAAGCCCAGGCGCTGTACGGCAGCGTCTTTCTGCTCATCGCCCATGGGATTGTTTCGGCGGGGCTTTTCGGCGTGGTGGCCGTGATGGAAGCGCGCGGACTGACCGGCGAATGGGCCGGTCTCGGCGGGCTCTTTCGCCGTGCACCGCGTCTGGGGGCATGGATGCTATTCTTCTTTCTGGCGGGCATGGGCCTGCCGGGCCTCGCCAACTTCCCCGGCGAGTTTCTCAGTCTGGCGGGAGCCTTTCAGGTGCTGCCCTGGGCGGCGGCGCTGGCGACACTCGGAATTCTCGCCGGGGTGATCTACTTCTTGCGCATTTATGAGCGGGTGATGCTGGGACCCCTGAACAATGCCTTGCCGGTCGCGCTGACGGACTTGCGGCAGAGTGAGTGGTTGTTGTTCTGGGTCCTGGGTTTGCTCACCCTCTGGATGGGACTGGATCCGCAGGCTATTCTTGCGCACCTCGGCACACTGCTTTCCGTGCATGGCAGCGAGGTCATCAGCGGAGGCAGCCATGGTGGTGTATAGCCCGACGCTACTGCCCCTGCTTATCGTTGCGGGTGCCGCCGTGGTCGCCTTTCTCGGCGATGCCCTGCGCATCGGCAAGATCATGCCCTGGTGGGGCGGGCTCGCTGCCATCGCCGCCGCCATCAGCATCGGTGTTGAAAAACTCACCCTCGGGAATTTTCTCTACTGGGACAGCAGCGCGACCCTGCTCGGGGTCTATCTGAGCCTGGCGACGGCGGCGGGACTCACCTTTGTGGCTTTTCACCCGCTGCCACGAAAGTTGCCCGGCAGCTTTACCGGTCTCATTCTGACGGCGCTGACCGGCGGCCTGATCCTGGTCAGCGGGCAGAATTTGCTCTTCCTCTTCGTCGGGCTGGAGTTGCAGGTCATGCCCTTCTTCGCCTTGCTCGCCTGGCCGGGCAGTGGGCGCGGGGCGTTGGAGGCTGCTTTCAAATATGCGTTGTTAGCGGCCCTGGCCTCGGCCCAGTTTGCCATCGGCATCGCCCTGATTTATCTCGGGGATGGCAGCCTTGCGGTGATTCCGCCTTTCAGCGGCATGGCGGACAATGTCTACGGTTTGGTCGGGGTACTCGCCCTGCTGGCCGCCTTGAGTTTCGAGATCGCCGCCGCCCCCTTCCATGCCTGGGTGGCCGACATTTATCAGGGCGCCCCGGCACCCATGCTGATCTTCCTCAGCGGGGTGAGCAAAGTAGCCGTGATGGGGGCACTGATCACCCTGGCCAGTGCCACACCGCGCCTGCAAATCCCCGTCGCCATCATCGCCGCCGCCAGCATCCTGATTGGGAACCTCCTCGCTTACCGTGCCGGACATCTGCGGCGCATGCTCGGCTATTCCGCCATTGCCCACGCCGGCTATTTTCTCGCGGCACTGGCGGCAGGTCCGCTGGGAATCATCGCCGCCAGTCTCTATGCACTGGTCTACGGCATCATGAATGTCGGTACCTTCATGGGCCTGTCCAGCCTGCCCGAGAGCAGTGTCGCCATCCCGTGGGCAGCCCTGCGCGAGCGTCAGCCGGTACTCGCCGGCCTGCTGGGCGTCACCCTGCTGTCGTTGGCCGGTATGCCGCCGAGCATCGGCTTTTTTGCCAAGCTCTTCGTCATCATCGCCGATATCCACGATCAGCTACTCTGGCTCGCCTTCCTCATCGCCCTCGGCAGCGCCTTCTCCTTTGTCTATTACCTCAGCGCCCTGTGGAAGCCCTCCACCCTCAGCAACCCCGACCGCCTGCTGTGCCGCCGCAGCTGGGAAAGCTTTGCCGCGCTGGGGATTCTGATATTGGTGCTAGGATGGGCGTGGGTGCCTTACGGGATGGGCGGGTGATATGGGAGGATGTCAGCTGACGGTGCTAATCGTTGACGGTTCCGACTCTCACGAATTCATCGGGTAGCTGCCTGAGAGAGCGCGCAAACACCTTGACATCCGCCCCTATCATCGCTAATCTCCCGCCCCTCAGTGAAAAATCCGAAGCCGGAGTTGTGTGATGAAGACCTATTCTGCCAAGTCTCATGAAGTGCAGGGAGACTGGTTCGTGGTGGATGCCACCGATAAAGTGCTGGGCCGCCTCTCTTCGGAGTTGGCCAAACGTCTGCGTGGCAAGCATAAGCCCGAGTACACGCCCCATGCCGATACCGGCGATTATCTTGTCGTCATCAATGCCGACAAGATCGCGGTCACCGGCAACAAGGCTAAAGACAAAATGTATTATCATCACACCGGCTACGTCGGCAATCTGAAGAGTGCCTCCTTCGAGAAGATGATGAAGACACACCCGGAGCGGATCATCGAACTTGCGGTCAAGGGCATGCTGCCCAAGAATCCGCTGGGTCGGGCGATGTTCAAGAAGCTCAAGGTCTATACCGGCTCCGAGCATCCCCATTCGGCGCAGCAGCCGCAGCCCCTGAACGTTTAAGGCGAAGACTCCATGGAACAATATTACGGTACCGGTCGGCGTAAAAGTGCAACAGCCCGCGTGTATTTGCGTCGTGGCTCAGGCAAGATCGTCATCAACAAGCGCACCCTGGAAGACTACTTTGGCCGCGAGACTTCGCGCATGGTGGTCATGCAGCCCCTGGAGTTGACCGGTCATGGTGGTCAATTCGACATTCTGGTGAATGTCAGCGGTGGTGGTGCCAGTGGTCAGGCCGGGGCGATCCGCCATGGTATCACCCGCGCCCTCATGGTCTATGATGAAACCTTGCGTCGCCCCTTGCGCAGCGCTGGTTTCGTCACCCGTGACGCCCGCGAAGTGGAACGCAAGAAGGTCGGCAAGCATAAGGCCCGGCGTAGTCACCAGTTCTCCAAGCGTTAATCACGCGCGCTTCGGACTGGGAAACAAGCCGCCTTCGGGCGGCTTTTTCTGTTACGGCTAAGAAATGGAGGAACGTATGATTCGCGCAGGTATTGTCGGTGGTACGGGTTATACCGGAGTGGAGTTGCTCCGTTTGCTACTGCCGCATCCGGAAGTCGAGGTGGTGGCCATCACCTCCCGTGCCGAGGCCGGGCAGCGCGTGGATGCGCATTTCCCCAATCTGCGTGGTCACTGCGATCTGTACTACACCACGCCCGATCCCGCGCTGTTGGGTGATCTCGACGTCGTCTTTTTTGCAACGCCCCATGGGGTGGCGATGGATAGTGCGCCGGAACTACTGGCCAAAGGCGTGCGGGTCATTGATCTGGGCGCTGATTTCCGACTGCCCGATGCGGAAGTCTTTGCTCAGTGGTACGGCATGGCCCACCGCGCGCCCGAAGCACTGGCCGAAGCCTGCTATGGCTTGCCCGAATACTATCGGGCCAAGGTTAGTGCGGCGCGGCTGATTGCCAATCCAGGCTGTTATCCGACGGCGGTCATCCTCGGCCTCGCGCCTCTGTTGGCCGAGGGCTGGCTGCGGGAGGATACACTGATCGCGGATTGCAAGTCTGGCGTCAGCGGAGCAGGTCGTACCGCTAAGGTTGGCCTGATTCTCCCCGAAGCGGCGGATAGCGTCAGCGCCTATGGCGTAAGCGGTCACCGGCATCGGCCGGAAATCGAGGCCGTGCTTTCCAATATCAGCGGTAACCGGCTGGAGTTGCAGTTCACGCCCCACCTCATGCCCATGATCCGCGGCATCCACGCTACCCTTTACGGGCGGCTGCGCCAGCCCGTGAGCGATGCGGCGCTACAGGGCCTGTTTACCACCCGTTATGCTGGCGAGCCCTTTGTAGATATCTTGCCCTTCGGCAGCCACCCGGCTACGCGTTCGGTGCGGGGTGCCAACGTGTGCCGTATCGCCGTTCATCAGCCCCGGCCGGGGCTGGTGGTCGTCCTCTCGGTCATCGACAATCTGGTCAAAGGGGCTGCCGGGCAAGCGCTACAAAATATGAACCGGTTGTTCTCTCTGCCGGAGGACATGGGGTTGGCGCACATCGCCTTGTTGCCGTAAGGCCGCAATACCCTCGGCAATTGGCGACAAAGTAACCCATTGAAAGTAAATACAACGCCGGATATGTTTCCGGGTCTGTAGCCGTTCTTCTACAGTTGCCACATGTAACAAGCTGAAAAGTATAACTAAAAAAGTGGCACCAATTTTGCTTTATTCGGTTGTTCCGCCTTGGAAGCGATGTTTGACTCCGGGTAAATCACTATGTAAGACAAGGAGTTTATTATGATCAAGTCGTCGGCTTTCGGCACTCGCCAGCTGGTACTTGCTGCCAGTGCTGCGCTGTTGTGCGGTCTGTCCAGCGTCTCCGCCTGGGCGGACGATGGCCTGTCTCTCGGGCTTGCTGTCCCAGGGCTGAGCATGTTTCTCGGTAATGCACCGGGTTATTATGCGCCGCCTCCGCCGGTCTACTACGCGCCGCCACCCCCGCCGGGTTACTATGTGGCGGCAAGACCCGCGAGAGTCTATGGCCCCCGACCATGGGAGCGTCGGGGACCTCCGCCTTGGGCGGGGCGGTGGCGGCACGATGACTGGCGGCACTGAATGACGCGATGGCAGCTAAAAAGATAAATAGGCGCAGGGAACGGCGTTGGATGCCTACGCTGGCGCTGGCCTTTTGTGTTGTGGCCCTCGGCGGCTGCGCCAATATGAGCCCCACCGGTCAGCGTGCCCTGAGTGGTGGGGCCATTGGTGCTGCAGGTGGCGCCATTCTTGGCACTGTCGTTGCAGGTAATCCCGCTGCCGGCGCCGCGGTTGGTGGTGCTGTTGGTGCCGGCGTAGGCGCAGCACTTCCCAACATTGAGCGCACCCTCAACGGCAACTAAAACGATATCTGTCTAGCGTAGTGTTGCATTCTGTTTGGTATTTAAGTGGCTGTTAGCGCGGATGACCTTTTGCAGAATATCCCGCGCAGTTTTGATCCTGTAAATCCGCAACAAATAGATCCTAGGTCCGCTTTGAGTGCGCTCTTTATGGTTTCATCCGGCATATCCCCCATAGCACCAATTAGTTGTGTTTTATCACATAAACACCTCGAAAAACCCATCACTCCAAATATTCACCATTGCAATGAATCATATGCCCCTTAGAACTTAGGGTAGGGGCATACACAAACGCCGGCTTGCTGCTTCTTAAAACATAAATCCGGTTTCGAAAAGGGCTCTGGCCTGGGTAGGATTATTCCCCT
>NZ_DAHVHY010000008.1 GCF_027322205.1 Acidithiobacillus sp. | reverse complement strand
CGGAGAGCGATTGCCGCGCAAGCTCGCACATCAATCGATGCCGCTCCGTCACGTCCACAAGGGTGCCAAGTATGCGCTGCACGCCATCCGTGCCGTCCATCCGTTGAACGGAAAGATCCATGTATATGATCTCTCCATCCAGACGGCGATAAGGCACATCTTTGAGTGCCGCGTGGCCTTCGCTGAGGCTCTTCTGCTTCGCCATGGTGACCTGATCGTAGGTTTCTTCATTGAGGTAGAACTCCCGTACCGGGTGCCCGAGAATCTCCTCCTGGGAAGAGGCCCCTAACATTTCCAGCATCCGCCCGTTCACCCGCTCGACAATCATTTCTGGAAAGCGTGTAACGG
Source organism: Acidithiobacillus sp. (assembly GCF_027322205.1). Classification (GTDB taxonomy): domain Bacteria; phylum Pseudomonadota; class Gammaproteobacteria; order Acidithiobacillales; family Acidithiobacillaceae; genus Acidithiobacillus. The sequence continues at coordinate 50,932 of NZ_DAHVHY010000008.1, read as the reverse complement.
TGATGCCGGACGACTGCGTGTTCAGCAACGCCTCGTTGAAGGCGTTGCCTTCCCGCTCCCTTTGCAGACTTTCCTGGCGAGCCAAGTCATCACCGAGGATGCGTCGATAAGCCGCTAGGCTGAACCCCAAAGCGATGATCAGAAAGACCAGAGGGTATTGGATATGCCGTCGCCACCAGGCGGCCAGCCATTGATTCCTGGGGATGGAAACGAAGGCGGCTAATGGGTAATGGTTCAGACGCGTAAAGGCCCCAAAGCGATAGGTCTGTCCCACCGTGACGAAGCCCGCATAATATCCTTGACGTGCATGGGGGTTCTTCTGCAGGGCATGCAGCAAGGCGCCCGCGCGTGGGGGATGGGAAAGTATCCCGGAGAGATTACCCTGGGGTATGGGCCAGCGTCCCTCAATGTAAAGGTCACTCCGGATCAGACCGACAGCTGTTTCCGGGCGCAAGGGCAGGTGGCTCAGGAAGTCTTCAATACCACGAAAGCGCAGCGGTGTGGCTATAACAAACAAGGGTTTCCCCGTCGAGGAAAACACCGTATGACTCAGGCGGATGACCCAATGACCCACCAATGGCCCTTGGAGCGGGTGGTAGACCCGCATGCCTGGGGTCTGTAAGACTTTCTGAAAACCGGGCCAGATGGCCGGATCATTACGAAAATCCGGCAGCGGCTGCCCCGCCGGTACCGCCGTGGAGGCGATGACCTGCCCACTCGGGGCGATAAGATTCGCGCTGGCGATCTCCGAAGTGGCCTTCTGATAGTCCAGCAGGAGCGTCCGGGCGCGGCGGGGATGATGCAGTGCGTCTGCCCGCTGTAATTGCACCCCCAAAAACTGGAGCCCGGAGGCGTGGCCGTCCAGCAGTTTCTGCGCGATGGTCGCGACCATGTCGGATTCCAGCGTCAGACGATACTGGCTGTTTTGTTCATAACGATGCCAGGAAAGCCAGGCATACCCCCCGGAAAAAGCCAACACCCCTACTAACGTCCCCCAAAAGACCAGAAACATGGTCCACCGGTAGGGCGGCATAGTGATGGGACGGGTGAGAGATGCAGGAATTTTCAGGGTGGTTTTCAAATTCAATCGTCCCCGCAAGCCGCTTTGTTGGGAAACATGCGTTGGAACTCCGGTAACGAACGTGGAAACCGCGCATCGCTTCAGTCAGGCACGTCGCTAACCATGATCGCCTCACGCGGATGCTCAATATACTACCGGTACCGGCTTGGGGAGACAACTGGATTGATTAAAAGCGGTGACATTAGTCAGCGATCTTAAATTTTAGGACCTACAATATATTACTTTTATATAATTTTCTCACATAACTGATGTATTCATCTTGTTGGAAACAATTGTTGAAGAATATTGCAGTGCTGTGGTATTTATGAAACCATCCTGGGTGGTTGGTTGATGCTTGACATGAGGGCGGAGAACATAAATGAGCAATATACAGCAGCCAAGAAACTGGTTCCGGATGGCCGGCGGATTGGCCCTGGCCGGGGTATTGGCCCACTCCACGGCAGAGCGTACAGCGCAGGCCGCCACCGCAGCGCAGGCATGGCACCAGGGTTGGGTGCGCTGCTGGGGTGTCAATGCCGCGTACAAGAATGATTGCCTGACCGGTACGACATCGTGCATTGGCCACGATCCCAAGGCGCATGATCCTGATGCCTACGTGCTGATGCCTGTGGGTGTGTGCAAGGAGATAGGCGGCAGTGCCATCCCTGGTTTGAGTGCTGACTCGGCGCTGCAAACGGTGATGCAAATGACTCCGGAAAAACGGCATAAAACGCTGGCCGACATATCCATACACAATGCCCGGCTCTATTACCAATCCACGGCGGAGTATTTTTCAGAGGCGGTAAAAGGGGCAAAACAAAGCCACCATTAGCCGCTGTTGTTCATGGATGCAGCGTCGTGGTTTGGGCGCGGATTCACCGGAAATAGAAGGAGTAACGATCATGATGGAACAACCACTCTCTCTCAGTTGGGTAAAACGGGCAGCGGTGTTTGCACTCACCGGCGGTGCCGGCCTGGTAATTGGCAATGCGGCGCAGGCCGCCACGGCGACTCAGGCCTGGCATCAGGGCTGGGTGCGTTGTTGGGGCGTCAATGCGGTACATAAGAACGACTGCCTGACCGCGACGGGCTCTTGCGCTGGAACGGCACCGCAGGCGCACGATCCCGACGCTTATGTCTGGATGCCGGCGGGGGTCTGTACGGAAGTCGGAGGGACGGCTATACCTGGGGCCGCGGCGGCGGCGCACATCAAAAAGATCATGGCGCTTCCGGCCGCCAGGCGGGCCGCCATCAAAGCCGTGCCTATGCTGCGGGAAGCGGAGATCTATAACCGGTCCGCCGCTGAATATTTTGCCGGAGCAGCCAAGTGGATCAAAGAACGTGCGCAGTAAACGATGCCAATGCTCCTGATCGAACGCGTATTGGCATTGGGCTGCGGGTAGCCCAGCATGAGGTGTGGAGGTTACTCCGGCCGTCTGTGGATTTTATTGAAATACATGCCGAAAATTACTTTAACGCGGGGAGTCCTGCCCGTGCAGATCTGGATCTCCTGCGTCAGGACTATGCGGTAAGTATTCATGGAGTAGGGCTTGGCCTTGGTAATGACACGTTGGACGACCGGCATGTCCGTTCCCTGCAGGAGCTTGTCGTGCATTCAGAACCTTTCGTGGTTTCTGAACATGTCTGTTGGACGGGGCTTCAGGGGGCGCATTTTAACCACTTGCTCCCCATGCCCTTCACTTGGGAAACGCTGATACGGGTGTCTGATCACATAGAACAAGTGCAAAGCGTCCTCGGTCGCACGATACTCATCGAGCCCATTGCCGCTTATCTGCGCTATAAAGAGGACCAGATCAACGAGGCCGACCTGCTGAATGCCTTGGTGGATCGCACCGGTTGCGGGATACTCCTGGATGTCACCAATCTCTATGTCAACAGCAGAAATCATGGCGAGGATCCGCAAATTTTCCTGGATACAATCCGTTTCTCGGCGGTGGAGGAAATCCATCTGGCCGGATGCCACCTCAACCAATTCCGGGACGGTAGTGTCTGGATTGACAGCCATGACCGCTCCGTCTCAGACGATGTCTGGGCGCTGTATCGTCGCATTCTGGACCGCGCGGGACCCCGTCCCACCCTCATCGAGCGGGATGCCAATCTCCCGGCGCTCCAGCAGTTGGTCGATGAGGCGCAACGTGCCCGGTTATTCATGCAGGAAGGCCCCTCGTGTCGCTAAAGCTATCGCAGGAACAGTTTGCGCGTGCCCTGACACAGTCTGATTTTTCAGGGGCATCGTCCTGGGTTCGCGATGACGCTCTGGCCGCCGAGCGTCATCTGTGGATTTACCACAATCAGGTCCATCTCGCGTGGCGCGATGCACTCGAGACAACCTATCCTGCGGTGGGCGCACTGGTGGGCATTCGCTATTTTCGGAACCTGGCCTTGCGTTATGGCCGATGTCATCCATCATCCAGTGGTAATCTGCAAGAGTATGGCGAAGAGCTTCCACACTTTTTGGAAAGCCGTCCGGAGATCGGTCAATATCCTTATCTGGCAGATGTCGCGCGATTGGAGTGGGCACGGGGTGTTGCCCTGTCGAGCGCTAAGGAAGACACGGCGTTGCCAGCCGCTCTGGGCGAGATCGGTTTGGAACAGTGGCCGAATTTGCGGATCCGGTTCGCACCGTCGCTGCAACTGCTGATTTCCGCCTATCCCGTCGCAAAGCTCTGGGTCGCCGCTCAGGGGACTCCCGAGGAAAAACTGAATGCCAAATCGGCCTTGACGCATGGTGAGGCCGCGGCAGTGGCCATTTATCGGGATCAGCACCAGGTAACTGTTGAAACCATATCGCCCGTTCTGTGGCGCTGGCTTTTTGCCTTGCGGGAAAAGGCGGTGCTTTCCGAGGCGGTGGATGTTGCTGTGCAAGTCGGATCGCTCGTCAACGAATCATTCGATTTGCAAAGCGCGATGGATTGGGCGTTTACTCGAGGTCTGATTACAGGGATTCAAGCCGCGGCCTGATGGGGTACCCTTTGTCATTTTATCCTTTGGCGCCCGCGCCATTTTATGTGCAGTTCCGTCTGATATTAAGGGGAGAAAGCAAGTGAAACCTGAAAATGTATATATAGGGCGTAGAGATGCGATGAAACGTACGCTACTGGGGGTTGGTATCGGCGCGGTGGCCATGGGGGCCAGTTCTACCGGATTGGCCGCCACGATGCGTGGCGCGGCTGCTCCACTTTTGGTCGGCGGCGCGACCACCCTCCAGGATCTCAGCGATCGTTTGGCCGCAGCCCCCCGGCGACGTGACTTCAAGACGGTGCCGATGATCCTGACCAGCCCTGACCAATGGGATAGCGAGGCCCTCGATGAGGTGTTGCGCTATTCCGGTGCACCGAAACAGGTGTGGGACAATACGGCCTTGGAGAGCCCCTGGCTGAATCTCATGCGCAATGCCATGAACACCCAGATCTGGTCATTCCGGCATCCCAATTTCCTGGCGGTGTCCGCGACCCATGGCAGCGCGCATCTCGCACTGTACGACGACTATATCTGGGAGAAGTACCGCTTTGCTAAACTGACCAAGGGCAAACAGAAGACCAATGCCTTCATCCTGGAGACTGCAGACGCCCAGGCAAATCCCATGGACTTCAATGATCCCGATGGCGTTTTTTCTCCCCATGACAACAGTATCGTTGTCCTGCAGAAACGTGGTGCCGTCTTTCTGGCCTGTCACAATGAGGTTTGGGAGTTGACCATGGGTCTCCACGCCAAAGGCGATAATCCCGACCATCTCACGCATTCGCAGATGGCGGCTGAGTTCACCAACCACCTTATTCCCGGCGTCATCCTCACGCCCGGCATTGTCGGTACGTTGCCGGAACTCGAAATGGCGGGGTTCCAGTACGCGAAATAACACCACCTTCCGATTTCGACGGTATCAAAAAAGGTTCTTGATGGTGTTCAAGAGTTTGTCGCCAAGGTCCATTCCTGCGCCACTTTCTGCAGAAGCGGTAGGTGCAGCAATGGGTGGGTAGCCCGCCAGATAATCACTGACGCCAATGACATCACTCCCGTCGCTGATGGTGGGGCCGGTCACGGAGGGTGGCCGGAAGAAGCCGGTAGCAGGGCTGCCCGCCATGGCGGTCCGCATGAAGTGAATCCAGATGGGCAGTGCCTCACGTGCCCCCGCAGCCCAGCGACCCATGGTGCGGTTGTCATCGTAACCCACCCAGACACTGGTGGTGATATGCGGGCTAAACCCGTTAAACCAGGCATTATTTTCGTGATTGGTCGTGCCGGTTTTGCCCGCAATGTCATTGCGCCCCAGGCTCTGGGCCGCGACGCCGGTCCCGATCTTGATCACCTGCTGCATCATCTCGGTCAGCAAATAGGCAACACCCGGCGGAATGGCGGTTTGTTGCGCGGGTGGTACATAACCCATGGGACAGTTGAGCAGGGAGATTTGCGTGCCGCGACTATTCACGATTTTGGTGATGAGATAGGGATTGGGCAGAAAGCCGCCGCTAGAGAAGACCGCATAGGCGCGGGCCAACTGTAAGGGGCTGTAATCTCCCGCGCCGAGCACCATGGAAGGGACTTGCGGTACCTGACTGGCCGGAAAACCAAAGCGTTGCACATACTGCGCTGCATAAGGGATGCCGATGTCCATGAGAATGCGAACACTGGGTACGTTATGAGAGTAAGCCAGGTTCGACCACACCGGGATCGGGGTATTGGAGAACTGGTTGCTGTAGTTGGTCGGCGCATAGACCTGTCCTGTCGGCAGGGTGATGGACAGGGGGGTATCCGGAATCGGCGTTTGTGGCGTCATATAACTGTTCCTGCCTGATGCCAGCAGCGCTGGCGCATCCATGGCGGCGGCGTAGACAAAGGGCTTGAAGCCGGAGCCCGGTTGCCGGTAGGCAAAAACGGCGCGATCAAAATGGCTGAGTTCATAGCTGAAGCCACCCACCAGGGCGTGGATAGCCCCGGTGCGGCTGTCCAAACTTACCAGAGCACCTTGTACGTGGGGGATCTGTGAGAGCTGCCAGCCGCCATTTTTGCCCGCGGAGGACCAGACATTGGCACCCCATTCCTGACCTGCCCCCGCCGTAACCGAATGTACATAAGGGCGCAGCCAGACCAAGTCACCGCTGTGCAGAACCGCATTCACCAAACGCGGCCTGGGAGCGCCATAGCGGGGGCGTGCCCAACTGACGTCGCGCAGGGTCAGGGTGACATTCTTCCTGCCTTCCAGAGCCACTGTGGCGCTTTTGGCGTCGGCACTGACCACGACGCCCCATTTGAGGTTGGCCGGGTCATGGGGCGGCAACGCATCAGGCCGCTTGCCCGCAAGGGCCGTCTCCAGCGCCCTCCCGCTGAGGCGCGCGATGGGGCCGCGGTAGCTTTTGGGGTCCATACTGGAGAGCCCCATGGCGTAATTTTCCAGGCCCACGGCCACCGCCTGATTGGCTGCCTCCTGATCCCGTGGGAGGATGGTGGTGTATACCTTGAGCCCGGAACGGTAGGTGAAATCGCTACCAAATTGCTGGGTGAGCCAGTTGGCGATCCAGTCGGTGACATAGGGGGCGCCATGGCTGGCCGCCGCATGATAGCGCGACCGAATAGGTTCGGCGTTGGCCTTTGCCTCTTCGTTTTTAGAAATATACCCACGATTTTCCAGACGCTTGAGCACATAAGCCCGGCGCCTTTTGGCGAGATCAGGATTGACCACGGGGTTCAACACGGACGGTGCCGGGGGAAGCCCCGCAATAGTGGCCATCTCTCCCAGGGTAAGATGGCTGACGCCTTTTCCGAAGTAGGTCCGGGCTGCTGCCTGCACGCCGTAGGCACCTTGCCCGAGATAAATCTTGTTCAGATAAAGCTCAAGAATCTGTCGATGGGTAAAGTGGTCGGCGAGCTTGTAGGCCAGCAGGATTTCCGCGATCTTACGGGAGATGGTTTTTTGCGGGGTCAGGTAAAAGTTGCGGGCCACCTGCTCGGGGATGGTGCTGGCACCCTGCACCGGTGCCATGTGAATTAAATCAACGAGCGCGGCACGGAGGATCCCCGGATAGCTGACCGGATAATACAGCGGGTTGTCGCTGAAGAAGCGTGCATTTTCTGCGGAGATGAAAGCCTCCTGCAACTTGACCGGAATCTGATCCAGGGGCAGGGCATAGCGCATCTGTGGACCCACTTCCTGCAGCAGTGTGCCATTGGCGGCGTAAATCCGCAGAGGCTCGTCAGGATGCCATTCACTGAGTTCATGAACGGGGGGCAGGGTCTGCCAGATGCGATAGACGTAAATGCTGATGCCGATCCCGATATTAATCAGGATCAACAGGATGATCAGTACAATCCAGCGGCCATAGTGGTGGCGCTTGGGCTGCTTGGCGCGCACACCGGGGGTCTTAGCTTGAGCCATGCCGTTTCTTTCCGTATTTTAAGAGTATTTCGCAAAATGCAGGCTGACATGCACCTTGCGAAATACGTCTGTTCCGGCTTTTGCATTGCGACGCAGCCGATGGCGCAATACTATACCACCATGAATCTCAAGAGTCGCTTCGCGCCCAGCCCCACCGGTTACCTGCACCTTGGCAACGCCCGCACCGCCCTTTTTGCCTGGCTGGCGGCGCGTAGCGTGGGTGGTACATTCATTTTACGTCTGGAAGATACCGATCAGGATCGCTCCCCCGAGATCTACGAGCAGGCCTTGCTGGAAGACCTGCAATGGTTTGGCCTTGACTGGGACGAAGGCCCGGACCGGGGCGGCGATCACGGCCCTTACCGGCAGATGGAACGTCTGGCCCTCTATGATACGTACTATGCCCGCTTACAGGCGACCGGACAGGCTTACCCCTGCTATTGCAGCGCCGATGAGCTGGCCGCCGAGCGCGCCGTGCAGCGCTCGGCGGGGAAAGCACCACGTTATGGAGGACGCTGTCGGCATCTCAGCGCCGAGGCGCGGGCCGAGCGGGAGGCGGCGGGCATGCGACCCACGCTGCGCTTCCATATTCCCGACCAAGGCATCCTCAGCGTGCCCGATCTGGTTTGGGGCGAGCGTCAGTATGCGTTGGCTGATCTGGGGGACTTTGTCATCCGCCGCAGTGATGGCAGTCCGGCATTTTTCTTTGCCAATGCCGTCGACGATGCTCTGATGGGGGTGACTCTGGTCCTGCGCGGTGAGGACCATCTCACCAATACCCCTCGGCAAATCCTGATCATGCGGGCGCTGGGTTTGCCGGTGCCGGACTACGGCCACCTGCCCTTATTGCTGGGTGCCGACGGCCAGCCCCTGTCCAAGCGCCACGGGGCCACCAGCCTGCGCGATCTGCAGCATCACGGCTATTTGCCAGCGGCGGTACGCAACTACTTGGCGCGCCTTGGTCACCACTACACCGCGACGGATTTTCTGGACAATACGGCGTTGGCCCAGGGTTTTGCGCTGACCCAGATCAGCAAGGCACCCGGCCATTTTGATGCGGTGCAGTTGCAGCATTGGCAGCACGAAGCGGTACAGTCGCTGGACGATGCCGCCGTCTGGAACTGGTTGGCACCCCATCTGCAGGACAAAGTGCCGACGGGGCGGGAAATGCCTTTTGTCGCCGCGGTGCGCGCCAATATCGTGCTGCCCGCCGATGCCCTGGATTGGGCCGAGCGCTGTTTTGCCACCCCCACAATGGACGTAGAAGCCGCTGAGGCTATCACCGATGTTGGTCCTGAATTCTGGTCCGTCGCCCAGACGACGCTGCAGGTCGCAGGTGGCGACTACCGGCTCTGGACCAAGGCCCTGCAGCAAGCAAGCGGGCAGCGCGGTAAGTCGCTGTTCATGCCCCTGCGTGCCGCGCTAACCGGACGCACCCACGGACCGGAATTGGCGGCGCTCCTCCCCCTCATCGGCGCAGCGCGTGCGCTGGATCGCCTGCGCGCCGCTGCCCAATGCTCCTGAACCTCGAGGCTGAAAAAAAGATGACCACCCTGCCGGTATTGACCCTCTATGATACCCTGCGCCGCGGTAAAACTCCGCTGGAGGTGCTGCGCCCTAATCATGTGGGACTGTATGTCTGCGGGATGACGGTGTACGACTTCTGTCATCTTGGCCACGCCCGGGTCATGGTCACCTTTGACACGGTGGTGCGCTATCTGCGCGAGCGCGGTTACGAGGTGACTTACGTCCGCAATATCACCGATATCGACGACAAAATCATTCGCCGGGCCTGGGAGCGTGGCGAGTCGATCCAGTCGCTCACGGCGCGTTTCATTGACGCCATGCACGAAGATGAGGCGGCGTTGCTCTGCCAGCACCCTGATCTGGAACCGCGGGCGACGGAGCATGTGGGCGCCATGCAACACCTCATCAGCACACTGATTGCTAAAGGACACGCCTACGCCGCAGCCAACGGGGATGTGTACTACGCGGTGCGTAGCTTCCCGGAGTATGGGCGCCTGTCTGGCAAATCCATTGACGAACTGACGGCGGGCGCGCGGGTGGATATTGGCGAGGACAAACGCGATCCTCTGGACTTTGTCCTGTGGAAGGCGGTTAAGCCCGGCGAGCCGTCCTGGCCCTCTCCTTGGGGTGAGGGGCGGCCGGGCTGGCATATCGAGTGTTCGGCGATGTCCGCCGATGCCTTGGGTTGTGTTTTTGATATCCATGGCGGCGGTGCGGACCTGCAGTTCCCCCATCACGAGAATGAGATTGCCCAGTCACAGGGCGCGGGCTGTGCTTTTGCCCATTACTGGATGCACAACGGCTTTGTCCGCATCAACGACGAGAAAATGTCCAAGTCGCTGAATAATTTCTTCACGGTACGAGAACTTTTGCCCCGCTATTCGGGCGAGGTGTTGCGCTTTTTCATCCTGTCCAGCCATTACCGCAGCCCGCTGAACTATGGGGAAGAGGCGCTGGAGCAGGCCAGGGCGGGTATCACCCGGCTCTATACCGCCCTGCGCGGGGTGCCTGGGCGCAAGATCGTGGCGGAGTTGGGTGCCGAGTGGCGGGAGCGTTTTCATAGCGCCATGAGTGATGACTTCCATACGCCAGCGGCTCTGGCCGTGCTCTTTGACCTGACCCGCGAGATTAATCGCCTGCGGGATGAGGGCAGCGAAGTTGCTGCACCGCTGGCTGCTTTATTGCGTGAGCTGGCGGGCGTACTGGGTTTGCTGCAACAAGAGGCAGAGGTTTTTCTCCGTGGCGATGAGACGAATACCCACTGGATTGAGGAGCGTATCGCGGCGCGCGCCGCAGCGCGGCAGGCCCGCGATTTTGCCGGTGCCGATGGGATCCGGCGGGAATTGGCAGCCGCCGGAGTCATCCTCGAAGATGGTCCCGGAGGCACGACATGGCGGCGGGAATGAGGGCACTACCACCCCGCCCGATCCGGGCACTGATTAGTTTCTCAGTCTTCGTCCAGCGGGAAAGACTGCTGTTCGGCTTCATCGGGAACGGCAACTGGCACGGCTTTCTGATGTTCTGTCGCCGCCACAGCCAGTAAGTCGCCCTGCACGGGTTCTTGTTGCGCTGTAATCGGTATGAATTCCTGCATTGCCTTGTTGACCGGTTCCTGAACGTGCTCGTGTTCTGGTGCGGGCTGATTTTTTGCCTTCTGCACCAGTCGCCGTCCGGTATCGTGGGTGGGGGGCTCCGGTATCGGATCACTGTCGCTGAGCTGTTCTGTGACTGGGGCCTGTGTCGTCGCTGGGACCAGCATCCGATGCCAGTCGGTGGCGGCGGGTACGGTGCCGGGGTAGACCAGTTCTTCCGGAACGTGTGGATCTTCGTCAGCATCCGGCGACAGCGTGTTATTCTGATCCGGAACGTGCGCTTCCTCATGGGTCTCTCCGGGACCCGGAGCGGAGGGCTCTGCGCCATTTTCTACGCCCTGGGCGGAGCGTCGGGCACGCGCACGGCGTCCACCACGGCGTCGGCGCCGACTGTTGCGGTCTTCGCTGCCGGTTTCTTGGGCATCGGCGCTCGTCTCGCTGGCCTGCTCCATACCCGCAGGCAGCTCAGCGCCGCTGGTCTCTGCCAGGAACGTTGCCGCGTCAACCGGTACATAGCGGGATACCAGCGCCCGCACCAGTCGGGCCAGAATACCTTCTTCCGGCGGAACGACTTTAGCAGTCGCTTTGGCCTTCGGGCTACTGGGCGCTGGTGGCGTGCGCAAAGGGGGTAATATGTCCGGCGGCGGTGGCGCGGTCAACGGGCTCAACGCCGCTGATTCATTGGTCGGGCGGCTGGGGCGTGCGGGCAGGGTGTTGTTGTCACTACTGACCACTGGTGCTGGCCGGGCGCTGCTCCCTTCCACGCGGGTCCGCTGGATCTGATAATGGGGCGTGACCATATCCGGCGTGGGGATGATCAGGATGCGAGTGTCGGTCTTGGCTTCCAGTTCCAGAATCGGGCGGCGTTTTTCGTTGAGCAGATACACGGCCACATCCACCGGCACCTGACACTCTACCTCGGCGGCACCGGCTTTCATGCATTCTTCATACAGCAAGCGCAGAACGTGCATGCTGGTGGCTTCACAACCGCGAATCTGACCGGTACCGTTACAGCGCGGGCAGGGCTCAGAGGAAGCTTCTTCGAGACTCGCGCCGAGACGCTGCCGGGACATTTCCATGAGACCAAAGCGGGAGATGCGCCCCAACTGCACCCTGGCCCGATCCAGCTTGAGGGCTTCCTTGAGATTGTTTTCCACTTCGCGCTGGTGCTTGGGGGATTCCATATCGATGAAGTCGACCACGATGAGCCCGCCCAGATCACGCAGGCGAATCTGCCGGGCGATCTCCTCAGCGGCTTCCAGATTGGTCTGGAAAGCGGTCTCCGCAATATCCTGACCCTTGGTGGCGCGGCCCGAGTTCACATCGACGGCCACCAGCGCTTCGGTATGGTCGATGACGATGGCGCCCCCCGACTCCAGACGCACTTCGCGACTGAAGGCCGATTCAATTTGCTGTTCAATCTGATAGCGGGAGAAGAGGGGCACGTCGTTGTCGTAATGCTTCAGGCGATGCACCATCTTCGGCATCATGGAGCCCATGAATTGCACCGCAGCGTTGTAGGCCCCTTCCTCGTCGATCAACACCTCCCCGAAATCTTCGGAGAAATGATCGCGCAGGGCGCGGACCACGACGTTACCCTCCTGATAGATCAGGAAGGGGGCGGTACGCGGTGCCGCTGTATCGACGATGGCCTGCCAGATTTGTTTGAGATATTCGAGATCGCGCTGCAAGGCCTCCAGTTCCTGACCAATCCCCGCCGTGCGGGCGATGACCCCCATGTTTTCGGGGATGTTCAGGAGTTGCAGGTGCTGGCGGATCTGGGTGCGGTCGTCGCCCTCGATGCGCCGGGAGACGCCGCCGGCACGCGGGTTATTGGGCATGAGCACCAGGTAACGTCCGGCCAGGCTGACGAAGGTGGTGAGTGCCGCGCCTTTGCTGGAGCGTTCTTCCTTGTCTACCTGAACAATGACTTCCTGGCCTTCCCGCACCAGATCCTGAATGCGTTTGCGACCTGGTTCCTGCTGCAGGAAATATTCCCGGGCGATTTCTTTCAGGGGCAGAAAACCGTGCCGTTCGGCGCCGTAGTCCACAAAGGCGGCTTCGAGACTAGGTTCGACGCGGGTGATGCGGCCCTTGTAAATATTGCTTTTTTTCTGTTCCCGGTAGGCGCGTTCAATGTCCAGATCGAGGAGTTTTTGACCATCTACCAAAGCCACCCGCAACTCCTCTGCGTGGGTAGCATTAATCAACATCCGTTTCATAAGTTCTTCTTTCTCCGGCGCTCAACCCGCAAGCCCGGAAGGGTCCGTCAGGGAGCGCAGCGTTTGTAATTGGGACCGGCGGGGGTTGCCCGGCGGTGCTAAAATTGGGGTCGCGCTCCGAGAAGCGCAGCATCCCAAGTCGAAATATAAGCCATAAAAGAATAGAATCGCAAATGAAAAGCGCAGCGGCAGGGTAAACATGGCAGAAAACGGGGTGCGGCAATGGCTGGTAAGCGATGCGGAAGCGGGGCAAAGGCTGGATAACTTCCTCCTGCGGGTGATGAAAGGCGTGCCGCGCTCCCACATCTACAAAATCCTGCGCAGTGGTGAAGTGCGGGTGAATAAGGGACGGGTGCGACCGCACTACCATCTGGCTGAGGGCGACGTACTGCGTTTGCCGCCGGTGCGGATGGCGGAGCCCAGCGATCCTGCCGTACTGCCCACCTACCTGCAGGGTCAGTTGGAAGCCGCTGTCCGGTACGAAGATGCCCATCTGCTGGTGCTGGACAAGCCCAGCGGGCTGGCCGTGCACGGGGGATCGGGCCTGAGTTGGGGCGTCATCGAGGCGTTGCGCCAGTTGCGGCCCGATGCCCGTGAACTGGAACTGGTGCATCGCCTGGACCGCGACACCTCCGGTTGTCTGATACTGAGTAAAAAACGTTCGGCGCTGCGCGCCCTCCACGAAGCCTTGCGGGAAGGCCTCATGGAGAAGCGTTACCTGACGCTGGCGGCCGGTGACTGGCAGGGGAAGGCGCGTTCCGTGCGGCTGGCCCTGCGCAAGAACACCCTACAGTCCGGCGAGCGCATGGTGCGGATAGACCCTGTGGGGGGTAAGGCCGCACATACGCGTTTTCTGCCACTGGAGCATTTCCCGGGTGCGGTGTTGCTGCAGGCGGATCTGGATACCGGGCGCACGCACCAGATTCGCGTCCACCTGCAAGCCGTCGGGCATTCAGTGGCGGGCGACGAGAAATACGGCGATGCGGCCTTCAACCAGCGTCTGCGGTCCCTGGGCCTGCGGCGACTTTTTCTGCACGCCGCACTGATCGCTTTCAGCCACCCGCAGGACGGTCGGCCCATGCACATCGAGGCCCCGCTGCCGGCTGATCTGCAAGCCATTCTGAGCCAATTGCGTAAGGAATCTGCCAGATGATTCTGCCCCCTGATGATTGCCGACTGATCATTTTCGATTGGGACGGCACCCTCATGGATAGCATCTCTACCATCTGCGGTTGTCTGGCCCATGCTTTTGCCTATGCAGGACTGGCGGATCGTGGTGAACTGCAGTACCAGGAAATCATCGGATTGGGGCTGGAAGACGCCCTGGCGGCCCTCGCCCCCGATGCCGATAAGCCTACCCGGGAACGGATTCTGAGGGGTTACCGGGAGTGCTTTTTCGGCACGCCGGTCCGCGAAATGCCCCTCTTTCCGGGGGTGGAAGACACGCTGGTGCAACTTGCCGATGTCGGCTATGAAATCGCCGTGGCCACCGGCAAGGCCCGCCGCGGCCTGGATCGGGTGCTGGACGAGCACCCCCGTCTCGCCGCCTGCATCAGCGCCAGTCGTTGTGCCGATGAAAGCCGCTCCAAACCCGATCCCCTGATGCTCCGCGAACTGCTGCAGCACTACAACTTGCCATCCGCCGCCGCCATCATGGTGGGCGACACCGTGCATGACATGGAAATGGCCGTGGCCGCCGGGGTCTTGCCGGTGGGTGTGCTTTGCGGCGTACACAGCGCGGAACGCCTGGGTGCCAGCGGTGCTGCGGCTTGTTTTGCAGACCCCACCGCGCTGGCAGGGTGGCTCATCCCCGCGCGCGCCGCCGCGCTCTAAATTATTGTAGGACTTCGCCTCATTGGGGGACTTCATGAATCAACAAGCCCTTTCCACCGACCCTCTTGCCAGTTATTACCAGTTCCTGGCGACAGGTGTCGAAGCCTTCATTGTGGCCTTTTATAGGACGCTGGAGGCTATTCCCGAGCGTGCGCAGGTGTTGAACCGGCTTTCCCCGGAACGTTATCAACACTTGCGCGCGGCGCAAGCGCGCCATCTGCGTCTGCTTCTGGATCCGGAGATGGAGACATCCTGGCGCGAGAACGCCCATCTGGCAGGCCGGACCCATTATCGTCACGGTGTGTTGCCATCCTGGGTGGCTGACAGCTACACCTTGTATTGGCGCCATCTTCTGGAGCAGGTAGATCGGCCCGAAATTGCCGCAAGGGATCGCCATCCCCTGCGCGCTTTGTTGGTGGGACGCCTGCTGCAGGATCTGGCCTGGCAGCTTGAGGGCTATGCCGAGGGCTCCAGTAGTGTCCGGAATCTACTCCTGCACCTGGATTATCTGATGGTCGGCGCGGACTCCGAAGCAACGATGATCCCGCAGATCATGGACTTCCTCATTCGGGAAGGTGGTGTAGACGGCGCTTGGTTCGGGTGTCCGGACAGCACTGGCAAGATGGTCATTACGGCGACTGCCGGAGCAGGTATGGCCGAGTATGTCGCGACCGTTACGATCACCGTCGATGACACGCCCCAAGGCCAGGGTCCTGCCGGGCGCGCATGGCGAACAGAGAAGGTGCAGGTCACTCCGGACTGGGTCGACGACGCTTCCATGCGGCCCTGGCGGGAACCGGCCCGGCCCTTTGGCTGGAATTCCAATGCCGCCATCCCCCTGGTTGACTCCGGCGGACGGAGTCGGAGCGTTCTCGCGCTGTTGAGCCGGGAGCGGGGCTTTTTTGGGCACCCCGATCAGCAGATGATTCTTGCGCATCTCGCTGCGGTCTTGGGGCTCGCGATGGAGCGGCTGCATCTTATCGCGGAAGAAATTGGCCATCGGGAAGCCCTCGAACGGCTCAACGCTCTGTATCACGCCCTCATGGCGGAGGGGGATATCCTGCTGCGCGCGCATAACCAGCGGGACCTTCTCAGGGAAACCTGCCGACGTCTTGCCATCAGCCATCTCTTCACCGCTGCCTGGGTTGGCCATCCCAACGAAGAAGGGGTCATGAAGTATCTCGTTACGGCAGGACGCGGTGCCCAGACTATCGACTCCATCCATCTGACCGTGGCGGATACACCGGAGGGTCAGAGCCTTGCCGCCCGTGCCTGGCGTAGCGGGCGTCTGCACTATAGCAACGATTATCTGGCGGATCCCTCTCTGGCATTGTTGCACGATCAGTTTTTACGGCACCACTGGCGGGCTTCCGCTGCCATTCCGATCTATCGCCAGGGGGTGATCTGGGGTGTCCTCGTGATCATTGCCGATCGCCCCGGGGTTTTCGATGAAGCAATTCTGGCGCTACTGGCGCGAATTGCCCGGCTCCTCAGCCATGGCCTCGACGAACTCGATCTCCGGGCGCACCTCGATGCCGAGCATAGCCGACAGGCTTGGCTCGCCTACCATGATCTCCTGACCGGATTGCCCAACCGTGCCGCCCTGTCCCCGCGCATGGCGGATGCCATGGCCCGTACGCTCCGCCATGAGCGAATACTGGCCGTCGGCATGCTGGATCTCGATGACTTCAAACCCATCAATGACCAATACGGCCATGCCGCCGGCGACATTCTGCTGACCACGCTCGCCGACCGTCTCCAGAAGGCCCTGCGGCAGACCGATTTCGCGGTACGCCTCGGCGGTGACGAGTTCGTCCTCGTTTTTGAAGACCTGAGAAGCGTGGACGACCTGGAGCTGGTCCTCGCCCGGGTCCAATGGGCCATCGAGACGCCTTTTGTTCTTCCTGGCGGGGATAGCGTGACCGTGCGCGGCAGCCTGGGGCTGACCTTCTATCCCTTCGACGACTGCGATCCCGACTTGCTGCTGCGCCATGCGGACCATGCCCTCTACACCATCAAGGAAGCGAAGAGGCATCGGCAGCGATTCTGGGCGTATTATCACGCCGATACGGACGTGGACGTGACTGTCCTTCGGCAAAGTATGAGCACCCTGTTTGCCGCGGGAGGCTTGCGCGTTCATTACCAACCCATCATTGATCTCGAAAGTGGCCAAGTAGTGGGCGTGGAGGCGTTGGCGCGCCTGATGGACGGCGTTGGTGAAATCCTTGCCCCCGCCCATTTCCTGACTTTCCTTTCTATAGACGAGCGTCGCGCACTTACCCAGGCTGTTCTCGCCCAAGCGCTGCAGGATGTGGCCGCCTGGGAAAAAGAGGGGTTTCCTCTCGCGGTGTCCGTCAATGCGGAACCGGAACTCCTCACCCATGACGCCTGTTTGCATTGTCTGGCGGAAACCGTCGGGCCGAGCGGGATCGATCCTGCCCGTATCACGCTGGAGATACTGGAATACGGGGACTTTTTATCTATCACCGGTGCCCGGCAAAAGCTATTGGAAATCAAGGCTACCGGCGTGCGTCTCGCCCTTGACGACGTTGGCAGTGCTTACTCCTCTTTGCTGCGGCTCAAGGAACTACCGATCGACATGGTCAAGCTCGACCAGAGCTTCGTGCGGGAATTGGCGCAACGGCCGGACAATCTGCATTTCGTGCATAGCGTCTTGGGTCTCGCTCAGGGCTTGGGAGTGGATTTCGTGGCGGAGGGCGCGGAGACGCCGGAAATTCTGGATGCCCTGAGTGCCCTCGGCGTACCACAGGCGCAGGGATACGCCATCGCGCGGCCCATGCCCGCTACGGAAATGCTGTCCTGGCTCCAGGCGTACACCCCGACGCCCTATCATGGACCGCAATCGCCGCTCGGACTCTACGCCTGTCATTTGCGTTTCAGCGATACCGTGAATCTGCTTCTGATGCAGGTCCCCGGAGTTTCCGAATCCATACTTTCAGAGATTGCCGCCATCAGCCCGGTAACCAGCCATGTCTCCCGCCTGGGTTTGGGCACGACCCCCATAGCCCAAGCCTATCTTCGCTACCAGGAGGCGATGGCTGCCATTCCTATCGATGGGGTCTCGAAAAAACCCAACCTGACTATGATCAATAGGGCCTCGGCGTTGTTTCTGGAGTGCATCCGGGGGTCCCTTGGGCATGACCAGGGCTATGGCAAGACAGCACGAACACCCTGATACTGATCTGTACGAGCAGGACCTTACTCGTCTGATGACGAGTGATCTAGGATCAAGAAGCCGGCTGGTTAATCTCCTGACTGATGATATGCAGCATCTGGGCGTGAATCCGTAAATTACCGGCGACGATATTGCCATTCTGGAGATAACCCTGATCGCCCTTGAAGTCGGTGGCGACGCCGCCCGCCTCCTGCACTAACAGGGCACCGGCCGCGATGTCCCAGGGCTTGAGGTTGAATTCCCAGAAGCCGTCATAACGTCCGGCCGCAACATAGGCGAGGTCCAGCGCCGCCGAGCCGGGTCGGCGAATGCCCGCTGTCTTCAGCATGAAGGCCCTGAAAGTGGCGAGATAGGTGTCCAGGTAGGAAAAGTCGCGGAAGGGGAAACCGGTGCCGAGCAGGGTCCCGTCCAAATCTTTACGCTGGGCAACGCGCAGGCGGCGGTCGTTGAGGTGGGCGCCGCCGCCGCGGCTGGCGGTAAAGAGTTCGTCATGCACCGGGTTATAAACGACGGCGTGCTCCAGGCGATCGAAATGACGGACGCCAATGGAGACGCAGAGCTGCGGCATGCCGTGGATGAAGTTGGTGGTGCCGTCCAGGGGATCGATGATCCACTCGAAGTCTTTATCGGAGATGCGGCTGCCTTCTTCGGCGAGAATTCCATGATCGGGATAGGCGCGGCGCACGATTTCGACGATGGCGGCCTCGGCGCGCTGATCGACATCCGTGACAAAGTCATTGTGCGCCTTGGCGGTGACGCTGATTTCATTGACCCGGTCGAAGCTGCGGTTGATGATATCGCCAGCTTTGCGGGCCGCACGAATGGCGGTAACGAGAATAGGATGCTGCATGGGAACCTTGTGCGAGGATGAGTCGGAATTGGACCAGTATAAAGGAGAATGGCCGTGGCCGCACGGACGAGGGCTACGGACATGATCAGGAGGTCTTTGCAGGGTTTACGTGTTGTTCTCGTCGAACCCAGTCATCCCGGCAATATCGGTGCGGCGGCGCGGGCCATGAAAGTGATGGGGCTACGTCAACTGGTGCTCGTCAAACCGCGCTTTTTCCCCGACCCGGAGGCTACGGCCCTCGCTTCCGGAGCGGAAGATATTCTGGCGTCTGCGCAAGTCTGCGCTGATCTGGATACGGCTTTGCAGGGTTGCCACAAGGTTTATGGCACCAGCGCCCGCGATCGCCGTATCCATTGGCCAGTCAGCACCGCGCGGGAGGCGGCGGGGGAAATTTTGGCTGATCTGGGCAACGGGGACTGTGCCTTGCTCTTCGGTCGGGAGCGGACGGGTCTGACTAATGCCGAGCTGGATCGTTGTCAAGTGCTGGTGCATATCCCGACGGCGGAAGAATATCACTCCCTGAATCTGGGGCAGGCGGTGCAGGTCCTGGCTTATGAGCTCCATCTGGCGGCGCTGGTCTTGCGCCCCCCGCAGACCGCCCCGGTGGTGCGTGAAAAGCCCGCCCCCGCAGAGGAGATGGAGGGATTTTACGGCCACTTGCAGCAGGTGCTGCGCTGTACGGGTTTTTTCCAACCCGTGCGCGAAACTCGCCTGATGCGCCGCCTGCGCCGCCTTTTTGATCGCGCCGCGCCCAGTCAGAATGAAGTGAACATTCTGCGTGGCATGCTCACGGAAATGACACGCTGGGCTACTAAAGTGGACAAAAAGGATCAGGATAGTCTTTAATGCGGGGCGGGGCGGGGCAGTGGTCAAGGCAGCAATAAGGGAGGGAGACTATGGGCGGACGCTGGCGGAGTGACCTCGACGCGGTCTTTGCGCGCGATCCTGCGGCGCGTACCCGCCTGGAGGTTCTGCTCACCTATCCCGGTGTTCACGCCCTGTTCCTGCATCGGATTGCCCATGCCCTCTGGCGTCACCACTGGCGGTTGTCGGCGCGCAGTCTGGCGGCCCTTTCCCGTTTCTGGACGGGCATCGAGATCCACCCAGGCGCGCAGATCGGCGAACGCTTCTTCATTGATCATGGTATGGGCGTAGTGATTGGCGAGACGGCGGAGATTGGTGACAATTGTACGCTCTATCATGGTGTCACTTTGGGTGGCACCTCCTGGCAACCGGGCAAGCGCCATCCGACTTTGGGTCATGGCGTCATTGTCGGCGCTGGTGCCAAGGTGCTGGGACCCATCACCATCGGCAATAATGCACGGATTGGCTCCAACGCCGTGGTGGTCAAATCGGTGCCGGAGGGGGCCACAGTGGTGGGTATCCCTGGGCGGGTCGTCAATAAGGGTGAGCATACGGACAACTTCGAGGCCTATGGCTTGACCGGGCAGATGCCGGATCCCGTGGCGCGCGCGGTGGAGTGCATGCTGGAACACATGCATCGCCAGGATGCGGAGATCGCACAACTGCGGGATGGTTTGCAGCGCCTGCAGCCGCTAGAGACCATGATGCCCGTGGAGGAGATCGTCTGTGTGCTGGATGATGATGCACCAGAAAGCGATGGAACTCGTCCGGGTAATACTTGACTAATTTAGTATAGATAGTAGGATGTGGCACAGAGGAGCACCGGACATGAAACTGACGACGAAAGGACGCTACGCGGTGACCGCCATGCTGGATCTGGCGCTCAATCAGCGCGGTGGCGTGGTAACGGTAGCCGACATTTCGCAGCGTCAGCAGATTTCTGTAGCTTATTTAGAGCAGCTCTTTGGACGATTGCGGCGTTATGGACTGGTGGAAAGCGTACGCGGACCGGGCGGCGGTTACCGGCTGGCCATGCCGGACTCAGAAATTCCTTTGACGCAGATCGTTCAGGCCGTCAATGAGTCCATCACCACGACCCACTGTGGTGGTGATCCGCAGCAGTGTTGTAAGGGCGACGGGCAGCAGTGTCTGACTCATGACCTGTGGGAAGAGTTAGGAGATCGTATCGTTGAGTTTCTCGGAGGAATAACCCTCGGGGAACTGGTGGCGAAGCAGTTGCACAAGGAGTCGATGCTAAACGCACCGATCCGAATGACCGACCGAACATCTATGCGTACAACGCATAAAACCGCTTAAGACCGTGAGGTGCAGGAAATGAATCAATCCAAGATCATTGAACTGAACAGCAAGCAGCCGTTGCTGATCAATCCGGATCGTCCCATTTATCTGGATTATCAGGCGACGACGCCGGTGGATCCGCTGGTTCTGGAACAGATGCTGCCTTTTCTGACCCATGATTTCGGTAATGCGGCCAGCCGTTCCCATCCCTACGGCTGGACGGCGGAAAAAGCGGTGGAAAAGGCGCGCCAGCAGGTGGCCGATGCTATTCATGCCGATCCCCGTGAGATTGTTTGGACTTCAGGCGCGACGGAGGCAACCAATCTGGCCCTCAAGGGTGCGGCGCATTTCTATTCCGGCAAAGGCAAGCATCTCATCACCTTGCGCACGGAGCACAAGGCGACTCTGGATACCTGCCGCCAGTTGGAGCGTGAAGGCTTTGAAATCACTTATCTGGAAGTGCAGGAAGACGGTCTGGTCGATCTGCAGGCTTTTGCGGCGGCGATTCGTCCGGATACCATCATTGCTTCCGTGCTGTATGTGAACAACGAAATCGGCGTCATCCAGCCCATGGAAGCCATCGGCAAGATGCTGCGCGCGCACAAGGTCTTGTTCCATGTGGACGCCGTGCAGGCCCTGGGCAAGATTCCGGTCGATGTGGAAGCCATCCAGGCAGACATGATGAGCCTGTCTGGGCATAAGATTTATGGTCCCAAGGGTATCGGTGCCCTCTATGTGCGGCGTAAGCCCCGGGTGCGGGTCGAGGCCCAGGTGCATGGTGGCGGCCACGAGCGCGGCATGCGTTCCGGGACTTTGCCTACCCACCAGATTGTCGGCATGGGTGCGGCAGCCGAACTGGCCGTACAGTCGATGGAGAGCGATGCCAAGCGTATCCGCCAGTTGCGCGACCGTTTGCTCCAAGGTATTCAGGAACGGGTGGAAGAAACTTATATTAATGGCAATATGGAACACCGGGTGCCGCACAACCTCAATATCAGTTTTGCCTTTGTGGAAGGCGAGTCGCTGATTATGGCGCTGAAGGAAATTGCTGTATCCAGCGGGTCGGCCTGTACTTCGGCCAGCCTGGAGCCTTCTTATGTGCTCCGCGCTTTGGGGAAATCGGATGAGTTGGCCCACAGTTCCATCCGCTTTGGTATTGGTCGTTACACGACGGAAGAGGAAATCGATGCCACCATCGAACTGATCGCCGGCAAGGTGGATAAGTTACGGGAGTTGTCTCCCCTCTGGGAGATGCATCAGGAAGGTATTGATCTCAATAGTATTCAGTGGGCTGCGCATTAAGGCCCTTACAAAAGGAGCATAGTCATGGCATACAGCGAAAAAGTAATTGATCATTATGAAAATCCCCGCAACGTGGGGGCGATGGACAAGGATGACCGTGGTGTCGGTACCGGTATGGTCGGCGCACCAGCTTGCGGCGATGTGATGCGTCTGCAGATCAAGGTCAATGAGCAGGGCATTATCGAAGATGCCAAATTCAAAACCTATGGCTGTGGTTCGGCTATTGCTTCCAGTTCGCTGGTGACGGAGTGGGTCAAGGGCAAAACCCTCGACGAGGCGATGACCATCAAGAACAGCCATATCGCCGAAGAGCTGGAGTTGCCTCCGGTCAAGATCCATTGCTCCGTGCTGGCGGAAGACGCCATCAAGGCCGCGGTGGAGGATTACCGCCAAAAGCAAGGTGGCGCGCAGGTGGTGGTGCAGCCGGTAATGGCCAGTGCCCAGACGGCACACTAGGATACCGTCATGGCTTTGACTTTATCGGAAAGTGCGGCGCAGCAGGTACGCAAAAGTATCGCCAAACGGGGCAAGGGACTGGGCATCCGCATTGGTGTAAAAACCAGCGGTTGCTCCGGGTTGTCTTACGTCATGGAGTTTGTGGATGCCCCCAATCCGGAAGATATGGTGTTTCCCCATGATGACGTGAGTCTTTTCGTGGACCCCAAAAGTCTCATTTATCTGGATGGCACTGAGCTGGATTTCACCCGCGAGGGCTTGAACGAAGGGTTTCGTTTTAACAATCCCAACGTCAAGGATGCCTGCGGTTGCGGCGAGAGCTTTACGACCTGATGACTGATTCCTGCTTCCAGTGCGGGGCGGTGCTCGGCGCTCCCCCCGCACTTTGTGCTGCTTGCGGGGCGGTGCAGCCTTTTCGTGCGGACCTGTCGCTCTTCGCGGTGGCAGACCTGCCAGAAACCTATGATCTGGACGTGCAAGCGTTGCGTACGCAGGTGTTTGCGTTGCAAAAAGGCCTGCATCCCGATCGCTTCGCCCATGCGGAGCCGACGGCAAGACGCCATTCCCTGGAATGGAGCACCCGCCTCAACGAGGCCTTGGCCATATTGCGGGACCCCCTGCGGCGTGCTGATTATCTCTTGCGGCGGCAGGGCGTGGACGCGCTGGGTGAGCAGGTGAAGGTGGCCGATCCCACGCTGCTGATGACGCAGATGATCTATCGCGAACGTCTGGAAGAGCTCGTGGCGGCGCGCGATGTGACGGGCATGGAGGCTTTGCGTCAGGAAGTGGATACGGCAGGAGTACACGTGGTGCAGCGTCTCCACAGATTGCTCGCGACCTTACCCTGTGCCGAGCCGGAAGCTGCCGGATCGGCGGTGCGCGAACTGCAGTTTCTCGATAAACTCCTCGGCGAGATAGGCCGCAGCGCGGAGTCTTTGCAGAATGCCTGAGCGGCGGAACCTCTACAATCAGGGCGATATATCATGGCGTTAATGCAAATTGCAGAACCGGGCATGGCCGCTGATCCTCATCAGCGGCGGCTGGCTATCGGCATCGACCTGGGAACCACCCATTCGTTGGTGGCGTCCGTATTGTCAGCGGTGCCCACCGTCATGCGCGATCATGAAGGTAAGCATCTGCTGCCTTCGGTGGTGCGCTACCTCTGTGACGGTGATATTCATGTCGGCTATCCCGCGGTCGCCGCCGCCGGACAGGACCCGCACAATACCATTGCCTCAGTGAAACGCCTGATGGGGCGAGGCCATGGCGATGTGCAGACCCTCGCCGGACACCTGCCTTACGACCTTGTTCCTGGAGAAGGTATGGTGCGCCTGCGCACGGTGGCCGGTGAAAAATCCCCCGTAGAGGTGTCTGCCGAAATATTGCGGGTGCTCAAAGAGCGGGCAGTGGAAACCCTGGGTGGCGAACCGGAGGGTGTGGTGATCACGGTGCCCGCTTATTTCGATGAGGCCCAGCGTCAGGCCACCAAAGATGCGGCCCGCCTGGCGGGGCTGAATGTATTGCGCCTGCTGGCCGAGCCGACCGCTGCGGCGGTGGCCTATGGTCTGGACAAGGGTAGTGAAGGCATTTTCGCCATCTACGATCTGGGCGGCGGAACCTTCGACATCTCCATATTGCGCCTGCAGGCGGGGGTTTTTGAGGTGCTGGCCACCGCCGGCGACTCTGCCCTGGGCGGCGACGACATGGATCATGCGCTGGCCGAATGGCTGATGCGGGAGGGTGGGGATGCGTCCGATCCCCTCTGGCGGCGGCAGGTGCTCCAGCAGGCGCGCACCGCCAAAGAGGCGCTCAGTGCTGTCGACGAAACGCTTATAGTGCTGGCGCCGTCCGGCCGCGCGGCGCACGAGATAAAACTGTCCCGTAGTCAGTTGGAGTCACTGATTCAGCCGGTTATTCAGCGGACCCTCCCGGCCTGCCGGCGGGCGCTGCGGGATGCCGGTTTAAAGCTGGATGAAATTGACGGCGTGGTGCTGGTGGGCGGTGCCACCCGTGTCCCCGCCGTGCGCGCGCTGGTGGAGGCATCCTTTCAACAGGCGCCGCTGACGGATATTGACCCCGACCAAGTGGTGGCCATGGGTGCCGCCATTCAGGCGGATGCCCTGGTGGGCAATCAGCGCGAAGACTTGCTGTTGATGGACGTGTTACCCCTGTCCCTGGGTCTGGAGACCATGGGCGGACTGGTGGAGACAATTATTCCTCGCAACACCCCCATTCCAGTGGCGCGGGCGCAGGAATTCACCACCTTCAAGGACGGTCAGACGGCCATGAGCATCCATGTCTTGCAGGGCGAGCGCGATCTGGTGCAGGACTGTCGTTCGCTGGCGCGCTTCAGTCTGCGCGGCATTCCCCCCATGGTGGCCGGCGCGGCGCGGATTCTTGTAACTTTTCAGGTGGATGCCGACGGTCTGCTGGCCGTGCGTGCTGAAGAAATGAGCACAGGGGGGCGTTCGGAAGTCGTCGTCAAGCCGTCTTTCGGACTGAATGATGAAGAAATTGCCAATATGTTGCAGGACTCTTTTACGCATGGTGCGGAAGATGTCGTCAAGCGCCGCCTGTCCGAGGCCAAAGTGGAAGGCGAGCGCGTGCGTGAAGCGTTGATCACGGCACTGGCCGCGGATGCAGACCTGCTCGAGCCTGCGGAGCGAGCTGCCCTGGATAAGACCAACGCGGCACTGATCCAGGCCTTATCCGGCACGGATGCAGACGCCATCACGCACGCCGCCGAAGCGGTGGAAGCGGCCGCCGGACCTCTGGTGCAGCGGCGCATGGATAGTGCTTTGCGCCGTGCTATCGCTGGCCGTTCCATTGATGATCTGGGAGACTGAATGACCAAAATACGCGTCCTGCCCAACCCGGAAACCTGCCCCGAGGGAGCGGAGTTCGAGGCCGAGCCGGGGGAGACTATCATCGCTGCGGCGATGCGCAATGATATTCACATTGAACACGCCTGCGAGATGTCCT
Source organism: Acidithiobacillus sp. (assembly GCF_027322205.1). Classification (GTDB taxonomy): domain Bacteria; phylum Pseudomonadota; class Gammaproteobacteria; order Acidithiobacillales; family Acidithiobacillaceae; genus Acidithiobacillus. The sequence continues at coordinate 25,358 of NZ_DAHVHY010000008.1, read as the reverse complement.
GCGCCTGCACGACCTGCCATGTGATTTTGCGCGAGGGCTTTGATAGCCTGGAAGCGGCGGAAGAGAAGGAAGAAGATCTCCTCGATAAGGCTTGGGGTCTGGAGCCTACCTCCCGCCTCAGTTGTCAGGCGAAGGTGACCGATACCGAACTGGTCATCGAAATCCCCAAATACACCATCAATCTGGAAAAGGAGCGGCACTGATGCGCTGGACCGACACCATGGAACTGGCTATTGCTCTGGATGAAGCCCACCCGGACGTTGATGTGACCCATCTGCGTTTCACCGATCTGCATCGCTGGATTACCGACCTGCCGGATTTTGCCGATGATCCGCAAAAGTCCAGCGAAGGTATCCTCGAAGCCATCCAGATGGCCTGGCTGGCGGAGAAGGACTGAGTCAGGCGGCGCCATGGCGGATCCAAAAGCCCTTATTGCGCTCTCCGGCGGCGTCGACTCTGCCGTTGCGGCCATTCTCATGCAGGAGCAGGGCTACGAACTCACCGGCGTGACTCTGCGCCTGTGGCCGAAAAGCCGCTGCTGCGATGAAAAAGATATCGAAGACGCCGCCGATGTCTGTGCCCGTCTGGATATTCCCTACACGGTGCTGGATTATCGTGAAGCCTTCCGGCGTCAGGTGGTCGATGTGTTCGTCGCCGAATATCAGGCCGGGCGTACCCCCAACCCCTGTGCACGCTGTAACCAATTTCTCAAATTTGATGCCCTGCTGACGGAAGGTGAGAAGCTGGGCGCCTCGCTGCTAGCGACAGGCCATTATGCGCGTCTGGTGGAAACCCCCTCGGGTGCCGCCCTGCTGCGTGGCCGTGACGATGCCAAAGATCAATCCTATTTTCTTTTCGCCATCGGCGCGACGCTTTTGCCCCGCCTGCGCTTTCCCGTGGGTGGCATGAATAAGGACGAGGTGCGCGCCATGGCCCGCAAGCACGGCCTGCCCGTGGCCGCCAAGCAGGATTCTCAGGACATCTGCTTTGTACCGGACGGTGACTACCGCCGCTTTCTGGAGGATTACGCCGGATTGGACATGGCGCAGGAAGGAGAGATGGTCGACAGCAGCGGGCAGCTTATCGGCCATCATCCGGGTACCTTGCACTTTACCGTCGGCCAGCGGCGCGGTCTGGGCGGTGGCAGTGGTCAGCCGCGCTATGTCCTCGCGCTGGACCCGGCGCAGAACCGGGTGATTGTCGGCGCTGAGGATGAACTCTACCGCCGTGCGGCCAGCCTGGATGCGTGCAACTGGCTGGCGGATTTGTCGCCCGGCGAAAGCCATGCCGTGACCGTAAAATTGCGTTACCGCTCCCGCGCCGAGCCGGCCATACTGCACCTGCTCCCCGATGCCCGGGCCGAACTCCGCTTTTCCGAGCCGCAACGCGCCGTCACCCCCGGTCAGGCCGCCGTCTGTTACCAAGGTGAGCGCCTGCTGGGTGGGGGCTGGATTCGTAACACGGAATAGTCTGCGTGCGCGCGTTCGTTAAGGCATCCCCAATATATGCTGTATTTCCGGCAACATTCTCTGCACGCATTTTTCCCCCTCCGTTATGGCTTCACCGGCACGATAAAACTCCAGTAAGCCAATATGGGACAGCTTTGGAGAAAGCAGGATATCCGGAGGATCTCCGGCCATGCGACTCCGGGTGATCCTGTCCTGCATAATATTGACCGAGCCGGCGATGGCATCAAACAGGCTGGGTGCTTGCTCTTTATCGCCTGTCGCCGGAAATACCGAGGCGGTATACGCCGAGACCAGGCCTGATATTTTTCCGGTAACGTCGGCATCCGGTGTTTCTGTGGCCAGGTTATTTTGAAGGCGTTTGCCAACGATATCATCGTTCAATGTTACTGCGATAACAACATCGGCGCCAAGCGCGCGGCAGACAGACACCGGAACGGGGTTCACCAATCCGCCATCTATAAGCCATTTGCCATCGTTTTTGACCGCCGGAAAAAGGCCGGGCAGGGAAATGGACGCAAATACGGCCTCCAGGATTGAACCCGTCATCAGCCAGATCTCGCTGCCGGTTTGCAAGTCGGTTGCGACCGAGGCATATTTTTTCGCAACGATATCTTCTATGGCCGAGGCATCATCAGCCACATACTTTTTGAGAAAATAATGCAGCCGTTCTTTGTTGACAAAACCGTTCAGTGACATGTTGATGGCAAAAAATTTGGCGGTTTCAAACTTTGTCAGTGCGCGCACCCATTCTTCCAGTTTCTCAAGATTATTGGAAACATAGGAAGCGCCGACCAGGGCGCCTATGGATGTGCCACAAACGATATCCGGTACGACTCCATGATCATTCAGCGCGCTTATCACTCCTATATGTGCCCACCCGCGAGCGGCGCCACTGCCAAGAGCCAGGCCAATAGTCATGGTGATCCTCACCCTCCATGCGTTTTTGATGTCACAAGACCCAGACTGCACTGTAGCGCGCCCGCGAAGTTCGCGATAGGGCAGGAGCGGGCGATGTCGGCTCTTTCGCAGCTGCCGGGTGGGGGTCTTTACTGCTTCAAGGCGCTGGCTACTGCAGGGACTCCGCGGAAACTGGCCTCGTCGATTTCGCCCCGTATGTACCTGTAGTAGTGTTTGACGTCATTGGTGCCGCGAAGGCGCCTGAACACTGCCCTGAGCGTCAACGTTCGATGTGCAACAGCATCCTTCTCAATGGAAAGCCCGATCTCGAAGAATGGTTGCAGCTTGTGATCCTTCAGAGAGGCAAATCCCTCCCCGAGCCCTCCAGGACCGGCAAAGAGATCGATTATGGGAACTGGCATGCCTCACCCCTTCTGGATGTCCGTTGTTGAGCACAGAGTCCGCACCTCCGTCTCGCGAAAATTTACTCCTACTCCATCCTTGGCTGCAGATCCATCTCGTTCAGCCGATTGCATTCATCGAATATTTGAACGGAAAGGCAGGACGCAAGGGCGCGTTACCCCTGCATGGCCATCTGAACTTCTCGCCCGTCAGACAGCCTCATCCGGATCTGGATGGAGATATTCATCGGAGTTTCGATCGACCGAAAAGCATGACGACCCACTTTATAACGAAACATGAGGTAGCCTGACAATAGTGGACATAGACCGGCTGCTGGTCGACAAGCAGCCCGAGGTGCTGACGTGGGAACAGAAGCTCAACCGCATCCACAATCTGCTGCGGCAGCTTGCGGAAGCCAAAGCCATCGTCAATGCCGGCAGCAGGCGGTGGCCTAAGTGGGTACTATCAAAGCCCAATGACCAGTTGCTATAACTCGAACCTGTGAACACTCGAGGTATCCGAGCACGGATCAGCCGCTTTTGTGGGGATGGACGACCAAATGAACACCGCCACCATCGTCCAGAAGCTCTGGAACTATGCAGTAACCTCCTTCGCCTGCACAAACCGGTTGTGGAGCAGCCACAATATCATCTTTTTCATCGGTATAAGACCAGAGTGTGCAGACTGAGCGCCGCAGCTATTCCTGTCATCATTTATTACTCGCAATAATTAGTATGTTCTGTTAAGGTGCACTCGCCGTCATGCCTCAGTCTGCATGATGCGCGTCGCACTGGTCCCCACCTTGATGAAGCGTCTGCCATAGACTGGCGCCCCTGTGGCGAGGCCGGTGTTTTCGGAGTAAAAAATATGTCATCTTTTGAATCCCTTGGGCTTTCTGAGCCCATTTGGCGTGCAGCTGCCGAGCGTGGTTATACCACCCCCACCCCCATTCAGGAACAGGCCATCCCGGTGGTCATGTCCGGCGTCGATCTGTTGGCCGGCGCGCAGACAGGTACCGGCAAGACCGCCGCCTTTGCCATGCCCATTCTGCACAAACTGTCCGCTACCGCAGATACCGTGGCGCGTGGTCCTTCCAGTGTGCGTGCGCTGATTCTGGTCCCCACCCGTGAACTGGCGGCGCAGGTAGAGGAGAGCGTGCAGTTGTACGGGCGCTATCTTTCCCTGCGTTCGCTGGTGCTCATCGGTGGTGTCAAGATCAATCCGCAGATGCAGAAGTTGCGTCGCAGTGTAGACGTATTGGTCGCTACCCCTGGTCGCCTGCTGGATCACATCCAGCAGCGCAGCGTCGACCTCTCTCATGTCGAAATTCTGGTGCTCGACGAAGCCGATCGCATGCTCGACATGGGCTTTATCCGTGATATCCGGCGCATCCTTGCGGTATTGCCCAAAAAGCGCCAGAACCTGCTGTTCTCGGCGACGTTTTCACCGGAAATCCGCAGTCTGGCCGATGGCCTGCTGAACAACCCGACCAGCGTCGAAGTCGCAGCGCGCAATGCCACTGCCGACAATGTCGCCCAGCGGGTTTTCGCTGTCGATCAGGATCGCAAGCGCGAACTCCTCGCGCACCTGATTGAAGAACACCAATGGGGGCAGGTGCTGGTCTTCACCCGCACCAAGCATGGTGCCGATCGCCTCGCCAAGCACTTATCCCAGGACGGTGTGCAGGCCATGGCTATCCACGGCGACAAGAGTCAGGGTGCCCGCACCCGCGCTCTGGCGGAGTTCAAGGAAGGCAAAGTGCGGGTCTTGGTCGCGACGGACATCGCTGCCCGTGGTATTGATATCAGCGAGTTGCCCCACGTAGTCAATTTTGAACTCCCCCATGTGCCCGAGGATTATGTCCATCGCATCGGACGGACCGGGCGCGCTGGCAACAACGGTCAGGCCGTATCGCTGGTGAGCAGCGAGGAGCGTAAGCAGTTGCATGATGTGGAAAAGCTGCTGCGCCGCTCCTTCGACCGGGAGATCGTCGTCGGTTTCGAGCCGCGCCAATCCTTCTCCAGCCATGTGCCGTCATCGGCTCCGCGCCGTCCTCAAGCCGCAGGGCGAGGTCGACCCGGTTCAGGGGCGGCGCCTTCGGGCCGTGCCCGCCGTGCCTAAGGGGTTGATCCTTCCCATCCTGCACTGACCGGGTTATCTTTGTTCGCAATGTCTTGGCATCCCGCCAGGGCTTGCGCCACAATAAGCGGATGATGAGCGTGTCCGAGCGAAGGGCAGGTATGGACGAAGACAAGACATCCTCCCGCGTCCTGGTGGTGGAGGATGAGGAAGGTATTCAGGAACTCCTGCGCGTCACCCTGCAGCGTCAAGGCTTTGAGGTGCATTGTGAGGGGAGCGTCGAATCTGCAGAAGCGGTACTCTTGACCTGGGGGCCGCAGTTGCTCGTGCTTGACTGGATGCTTCCTGGCGAGAATGGGCTGGCATGGTGCCGTACCCTGCGCCGCCGTGAAGAGACCCGGAAGCTGCCCATCATTTTGCTTACCGCGCGCGGTGACGAGGGCGACCGGGTGCATGGTCTTGAATCGGGTGCGGACGATTATCTGGCCAAACCTTTTTCTCCGCGGGAGTTGGTGGCACGGGTCAATGCCCTGCTGCGGCGCAGTTATGGCGGTACGACGGCCAGTCGGGTACGGCTCGGTGCGCTGCAGGTGGACCTGCGCGCGCATCGGGTGTACGCCGGTGAGGTACAAATCCATCTCGGCCCTACCGAGTTTCGTCTTTTGCGTCTCTTTGTGACCAATCCAGAACGGGTCTTTTCGCGGGATACGCTACTCGATCAGATCTGGGGGCGGCAGAGCTTTATCGAAGAGCGGACGGTCGATGTTCACATTCGCCGCTTACGGCGGGAGTTGGACCACCATGGTTACGCTCATATCATCGAAACAGTAAGGGGCGAAGGCTATCGCTGTAGTGCCTTGGGTTCCCAGCGAGAAGCGATGGACGGGCGATGACTGGCACGGCGGCTTTTGGGCATTCAGCATGCGGTCGCGCACGTCGCTGTCCTTTTCCGGCGTGAAATACTTCCGTGCCTGGTTTTACCCCATAGCACTCTGGGCGTTGGTTCCGATTTTTCTGGCCGCCGATGATCTGCGTGCCTGGTCCTACCTCCCGTCGGTGGTCATCGCGCTCTTACTGGCGCTTTGGGTTGGCTGGCATCGTCAGCAATCCCAGAGTTTCAGCGCTTGGTTCCGCAACCCGGACACCTCGCTGCCACCGCTGGCGGGGGGGATGTGGGAGGAGACTTTTGCCGAGGGTTACCACTGGCGGCGTGATCAGGAGGCACAGCACCGCCTGTTGAGTGCCCAGATTGTCCAATTGCGCGACGCCTTGCAGGCCATGCCTGATGTCGTGGTGCTCATGGATGAGCGCGGCCAGCTACTTTGGGTGAATCCTTCCGGTATTCGCTTGCTGCAGTTGCAATGGCCGGAGGACGCTGGCAAGCCGTTGGCGTTCTGGCTGAGAACCCCTAATTTGCGCGCCTTTTTGGCCGGTGAAGGACCGCCCAGTCTGCAACTCCCCGCCCCGGCGGATGCCCAGCAGATACTGGAAGGTATGCGCTATCCCCTTGCCGATGCAGGTGCTTTGGTTATCTTCCGGGACGTGACCCGTATCCGCCAACTCGAACAGGTCCGTCAGGACTTCGTGGCTAATGTCTCCCACGAGTTGCGCAGCCCGCTGACGGTGGTGCGCGGTTTCTTGGAAAATATGCTGGACAGTCCCATCGCCGCCGACGATGAGGTGGGCAGTCAACTCCGTCTCATGGAACAGCAGACGCTGCGCATGCAGTCTTTGGTCGAAGACCTGCTGTCTCTGGCGCGCATGGAAGCCGCCGAAGCGAACCCGGAACACTGTGAAACCCTGATGCTCGCGGATATGATACACAGCACGCTGGATACTCTGGCGCCGACGATAGCGCAAAAACGTTTGCAGATCGACACGGCGCTGGATAGCGACCTGGGCTTTTTCGCAGAAACCATAGATCTGACCAGTATCATTCGAAATTTGTTAGAAAACGCCATCAAATATACCCCGGCAGACCGCACTGTCAGCGTACGCTGGGAGCGCCGCCTCGGTGAACTGCTTTTTGTGGTGCAGGATACCGGCGAGGGTATCGCTACCGAGCATTTGCAGCGTATCACCGAGCGTTTTTACCGGGTGGATAAAGGTCGCTCCCGGCGTATGGGTGGTACAGGGTTGGGACTGGCCATTGTCCGTCACGCCGTCGAGCGTTATCAGGGGCATCTGGAAGTAGCCAGTGAAGTGGGTAGAGGGACCACTTTTACTGCACATTTTCCCCTCCACCTCGCCCGTAGTGTTGTGACTGATTCCGCAGTGTCATAAAACGGTAATAGAATCCTGCTATAGTCTCTGGTGCAGACTTGAGCTAAAGCTGTTGGGCGTGCGTGGTCTCCAACACTATGCGTGAGGCAGCCCTGACTTTAAGGGCGCCTCGCTGAAAGATGATGAACCAGCCTACCGCCAATGTCGCCGTCGTCATTTTTCAATGTGCCATGAGTCCTTGATTATTCGGAATGGCAGTATCTGGCCTGGGCGGGCGCGTTGATAGCTGCCATGGCTGTGCTAGTCTTGAGCCTTGTTTCCCACTTCCTTATCAAAGACAGGAGCCCGCGTTAATGTCGGAACCCCAGAAAACCAAAATATCCGTCCGCCACCTGGATTTTTTTTACGGGAGCAACAAGGCCCTCATAGATATCAACCTGGAAATGCCCGAGAATCAGGTGACCGCGTTCATCGGACCGTCGGGTTGCGGCAAGTCGACACTTCTGCGGGTGTTTAATCGCATGTATTCTCTGTACCCTGGGCAGCGGGCGACCGGCGAGGTGCTGCTGGATGGAGAAAATGTGCTGGCCCCCGGCATGGATGTGAATATGCTGCGCGCTAAAATCGGTATGGTATTTCAGAAGCCAACGCCTTTCCCCATGTCCATCTATGACAATATTGCCTTTGGTATCAAGCTCTATGGAAAATTACGCAAGGTGGAGATGGATGAGCGGGTAGAGCAGGCGTTGCGCCAGGCGGCTCTCTGGGAAGAGGTCAAGGATAAGCTCAAGACGAGTGGGCTGGGATTGTCCGGTGGCCAGCAACAACGCCTGTGTATCGCGCGCGCAGTAGCAGTGCAGCCAGAGGTGATCTTGCTGGATGAACCGACTTCGGCACTGGATCCCATTGCTACTCTCAAGATTGAAGAGTTGGTGAGTGAACTGCGGAATCAGTTTACGATTCTGATCGTCACCCACAATATGCAGCAGGCGGCGCGCGTCTCTGATTACACGGCATTTATGTATATCGGCGAGATGGTGGAATTTGGGCCTACCAATCAGTTGTTCACCAATCCCGGTAAAAAACAGACAGAAGATTACATCACGGGTCGTTACGGTTAAGGAGCGCAGCTATGGACAAAGAACCACATATTTCCCGGCGTTTTGAGGATGAACTCCATGAGGTCCACGCCTTAGTGCTCGCCATGGGCGGTGTGGTGGAGGAGCAGGTCACGAATGCCGTCAGGGCACTGCAGGAGTCAGATGCCGAATTGGCCCGTGAGGTGATTGGTCGTGATCATGAGGTGAATGGTTATGAGGTGCGTATTGAAGAGGAATGCATCAATATTCTGGCTATGCGTCAGCCTGCCGCCAGTGATCTGCGTTTGGTGATGACCCTGATCAAAACTATCGCGGATCTGGAGCGTATGGGCGACAAGGCCAGCAAAATTGCCGACATGGCCCTGGCCATGGGGCATGGCGCGCGTAACGCCAATCCGGCTTTTCTCAGGGACGTGAGTGTCATGGCCGACTATGCCTTGAATATGTTGCGCCGCGCCATGGATGCTCTGGCCCGTGCGGATGCGGAGGAAGCCATTGCCGTTGCCAAAGGCGATGAAGTGCTCAATCAGGAATACCGCTCTGCCCTGCGCCGTCTGATTACTTACATGATGGAAGATCCGCGCACCATCACCCCGGCCATTGATGCTCTTTTTATCGCCAAGGCGATTGAGCGTATTGGTGATCATGCCCGGAACATCTGCGAATATGTTATTTATCTTGCTAAAGGAAAAAATGTCCGGCATCTTCCGCTAGACGAGGTAGAACAAAGCATCCAGAGGAAATAGCCATGGCGGAATCCACAGCCACAGCAGAACTCAAAAACTTTCTGGCGGCAGTGGACCTGGGTTCCAACTCCTTTCATATGGTGGTTGCAGAGGAAATTGGCTCTAATATCCGTTTGCATGATCGTTTGCGTGAAGGCGTTCGTTTGGCGGAAGGGTTGCGCGACGACGGTAGCCTCGATCCTGCGATAGAGCAGCGCGCACTGGACTGTCTGGCGCGCTTCGGGCAGCGCCTGCGCGGTATTCGCCCGGAGCGGGTGCGGGTGATCGGCACGAATACCTTGCGCCATGCGAGTGCTGCAGAAGGCTTTGTGCGCGCCATTGAAGAAACACTCGGTTACCCGGTGGAAATCGTGGCCGGTCGTGAAGAAGCGCGTTTGGTTTACCTTGGCGTGGCGCACAGCCTGGCGGTAGACGCGCGTGAACGACGTCTGGTTGCGGATATCGGAGGGGGCAGTACCGAGTTGATTACAGGCCAGGGTTTCACCCCCAATCTGCGGGAGAGCCTGCATTTTGGCTGTGTAGCGTCTACCCGTGCGTATTTCCCCGATGAACTGATTACGGTGGCTGCCTGTGAGCGGCTCGAAAAGCGAGTGCGTGTGGCGCTGGAATCCATGCTCGATGATTTTTTCCACCACGGCTGGGATCAGGCGGTGGGATCTTCGGGTACCATCAAGGCGATAGCCCGCGTCCTCGCAGAAAACGGTCAGGGTTCGCGCATTACCCATGCCGGTATGCACTGGCTGCGTGAGCAAATGATACGTTTAGGTTCAGTGCGTGCGCTGACCCAACTTAAGGGTCTGAAGGCGGATCGTGCCGCCGTTTTTCCGGGCGGATTCATCATTCTTTTCGCGCTCTTCGAGTCCTTGCGTCTGCAGGAAATGCGTTTTTCTGAGGGCGCTTTGCGCGAGGGGGCCATTTATGACCTGCTTGGGCGTATCCACCAGGAAGACACCCGGGAGATGAGTATCCGTGGCCTGCAGGAACGCTTTCATAGCCAGGTACAGCGTAATCAGGGCATAGCAGAGTGGGCAGAACACTTTTTCATGATGGCAGCCGCGTCATGGCCGCTCCACGGCGGTCATCAGCAATGGTTGCGTTGGGCAGCCCTGACCCATGATATCGGCCTCGATATCGCCCATTCGGGATTTCACAAACATGGTGAATATGTCTGGCGGAATGCCGATATTGCGGGATTCTCCCGTCGTGAGCAGGGCGTCGTTGCCGCGCTCGTGCGCACTCAGCGTAAGCGCCTGCCGGGCCTTGCTCAGTTACGTGCTCTGGGTATCGCGGCTGAAGACGTAGTGGTGTTGCAGCAGTTGGCGATCCTGCTACGCCTGGCTATCCTTTTTCATCGCGGCGCGGCGCCGTTGACGGCACCTCCGGGTTTGACCGTGTCTGGTAAAAAGCTGGTGCTGACATTACCGCCGAAATGGCTGACAGCAATGCCGCTGATGGCTGCCGATCTGGAGCAGGAGCAGGAGTGGATCACGCCAGATTTTTGCCTGCAATGGTAATCCCCTAGACCCTTTGTTTTACCGACGCGAGGCGCGGGTCACGCGGGTCAGAGGGGTTTGCCCACTTGGCCCTTATCACGGAAACCTATCCGCCAGCGGCGGTTATCGGGTCACCCACCGTGTTATGCCCGCCGTCTTTACCTTAAAAACCAATTTGCGTCTGCCGACACCTTTGCTATTGTTGCGCATGCCGGAGACGCTCCTGGCAGAAAGAGGGTGCAATCATTGATGTGATCAACGAGGTGCTGAGCTGGTTGCATCTTCAACCCATCACGTTGGCGGTGATTATCGCTTTCCTACGCCAGTATGGTTACTGGATCCTCTTTATTGGCACCCTGTTGGAAGGGGAAGCGGTGGTAATTGTTGCCGGTGCCTTGGCGCATGCCGGCGTCCTGGATCTTCCCATGGTGATATTCGTCTCCTGGCTGGGCAGCACCCTCAACGATCAGGTGCTGTACCAACTCGGTCATCGTTATGGTGAACGCCTACTGAATATTCTGCCGCGCTTTCTGCGCCGCCATGTGAATCAGGCCGAGGGCTTGATCCGCCGCTTTGGTGACTGGGTGACATTGCTGTTCCGGTTCATTTATGGCACGCGTACCATCACTCCCATCCTCCTGGGAGTGCACCGCTACCCGGCACGCCGCTATTTGTGGATGAATCCGATGGCGGCCGCGGTGTGGGCTGCCGCCATTGCCGGGATCGGTTATGTCCTGGGTGCCTCGCTACAGAGCCTGTTGCAAAGCGTTCAGCATGTGCAGATCGCGCTTCTGCTGCTGCTGATTGTGGGGGCGGGGGCGTACTGGTGGTGGCATCGGCATGGTGAATAATGCGCTGTGGCCGCCTCATGGAGGGCAGACCAGCACCTCGAGACCATCTGAACCTCACGGTGATTTGCCAGAGAGCCCGATTTTATGCTAAAACGCGCTGGGCTTCGGCCCAAATACTCACACGCACCGATACAGGTCAGCCGGGTGTCCGCGAGGATGGCTGCCTGGGGTGCGTGGCGGATCATAACCCTTGAAAACTGGAGAAACCCTTATGAGCAGCAATGTAACCATGCGCGCCCTGCTGGAAGCTGGCGTCCACTTTGGTCATCAATCCCGTTACTGGCATCCGAAGATGGCGCCATATCTCTTTGGTGAGCGTAATCGTATTCATATCATCAACCTTGAGCACACCCTGCCGATGCTGCGCACCGCGCTGAGCTTTATCGAGCAGATTTCCCGCAAGCATGGCCGTATCCTTTTTGTCGGTACCAAACGCCAGGCACGCGAGGCGGTCGAGCAGGAAGCCCGTCGCAGCAGCGCCTTCTTCGTCAATCAGCGCTGGTTGGGCGGTACGCTGACGAACTTTAAGACTATCCGTCAATCCATTCGCCGTCTTGACGAGCTGGATCAGATGACAGCCGACGGCACCATGGAAAAGCTGACGAAGAAAGAAGTGCTCACCCTGACCCGCGAGCGCGACAAGCTGGAGCGCAGCCTCGGCGGTATCAAAGACATGAACGGTCTGCCGGACGCCATCTTCGTGATTGACGTCGGCCATGAAAATATTGCCGTGATGGAAGCTCGCAAGTTGGGTATCCCGGTGATCGGCGTGGTGGACAGCAACTGTGATCCGTTGCTCATCGACTATCCCATCCCCGGTAATGATGACGCCACCCGCGCCATTCGTCTGTACGCCTCGCTGGTGGCCGATGCCATTCTCGATGGCCGTCAGGGTGGGGAGTCTGCGCTGCTCGACGAATTCGTCGAGGTGGATGAAGAAACGATAGAAATTGATGCCGACTAAAAGCATTCACCAGAACCAAGGAGCATTCATGGCTATCAGTGCACAACAGGTCAAAGAACTGCGCGAGCGCACCGGCGCCGGCATGATGGAATGTAAAACGGTACTGACCGAAGCCGATGGTGATTTGGAGGCCGCTATCGACCTCCTGCGCGCGCGCGGTCTGGCCAAGGCCGACAAAAAGGCGAGTCGGGTCGCTGCGGAGGGGGTCATTGTTACGGCACTCAGTGGTGACCAGAAGCGGGGCGTCGTGCTTGAGGTGAACTGCGAAACCGATTTTGTGGCCAAAAATGAAGATTTTCTGGCCTTGGCGAAGGACTGTGTTGAGCAGGCTCTGACGCAGGGTTTCAAAGAAGCGGGCGCTTTACTGGCCGATGCGGGTGTGGAAGAACGCCGCAAGGGATTGGTCAGCAAGCTTGGCGAGAACATCAGTTTGCGCCGTCTGCAGCATCTGCAGGTCAAGGAAGGTGTGATCGGTGCCTATATTCATGGTGGCCGCATCGGTGTGCTCGTGGCCTTGGAAGGTCAGGCAGCTACTGGCGAACTCGGTCGTGATGTGGCCATGCATGTGGCGGCGGCGCGTCCCGAGGTGATCCATCCCGGTCAGGTTTCTCCTGAGCGTCTGGCCCGTGAGAAGGACATCCTCATTGCTCAGGCGGCAGACAGTGGTAAGGCCGCCGACATCATTGAGAAGATGATTTCCGGACGTCTGAACAAGCTGCTCAATGAAATCGCTCTCACCGGGCAGCCTTTCGTCAAAGACCCCGACCGCAGTGTCGGTCAACTGGTGCAGGGCTTTCCTGGTGTCGAAGTGCTGGAGTTTGTGCGTTTCGAGGTGGGTGAAGGGATTGAGAAGGCTCCCGCCGCGGATTTTGCCACCGAGGTCATGGCGCAAGTCCGGGGGTCCTGAATGACCGTGCCCTTGTACTCCCGCATTCTCCTCAAACTGAGCGGGGAGGCACTCATGGGCGACGGTCAGTATGGTGTGGACCGTGAGGTTGTGCAGCGTATGGCACGGGAAATCAAGGATGTTTCTGATACCGGAGTACAGGTTGCCATCGTGATCGGTGGTGGTAATATTTTCCGGGGTATGGCCAAAGCTGCTGAAGGTATGGACCGCGCTACTGCCGACTATATGGGTATGCTGGCGACGGTCATGAATGCGCTCGCCGTGCAGGATGCCCTGGAACATCTGGGTTTGCCAACCCGAGTGTTGTCGGCGCTGCACATTGAGCAAGTGGCGGAGCCCTATATCCGGCGGCGGGCTATCCGTCATCTGGAGAAGGGGCGGGTCGTGATTTTTGGTGCCGGTACCGGTAATCCTTTTTTCACTACGGACACGGCGGCCAGTCTGCGCGCTGTGGAAATCAATGCCGAGGTGGTGCTCAAGGGAACCAAGGTCGATGGCGTTTACACCGATGATCCGGTTACCCACCCTGAGGCCATGCGCTACCGGGAACTGTCTTATAGTCAGGTGTTGGAGCAGAATCTGCAGGTCATGGATGCAACGGCCATCACCCTTTGCCGTGATAATGACATGCCGATCATCGTTTTTTCCATCAATAAATCCGGCGCGTTGATGCGGGTGATGCTGGGTGAAGAGGAAGGCACCTCGGTGCGCAGAGAGATTACATGAGTATTCAAGAGATTAAAAAAGATTCCGAAACCCGGATGAAGAAAAGTATCGAGTCCCTGAAGGGGGAACTCACCCGACTGCGAACGGGCCGGGCCAGTGCCGGCCTGCTTGACCATGTGCAATTGGATTATTATGGGTCTCTGACACCCTTGGCGCAGGTTGCTTCGGTTTCGGTCGCCGATGCCCGGTCGCTGCTGGTCACGCCGTGGGAAAAGAATCTGATTCCCAAGATCGATAAAGCGATCCGCGATGCCGGCCTGGGGCTGAACCCAGTGGCGGGTTCGGATAATGTGCGGGTTCCGCTGCCAGCACTCTCCGAAGAACGCCGCAAGGAAATGGTTAAAGTGGTCCGGCAGGAGGGTGAGGGGGCACGTGTAGCTATTCGCAACATCCGTCGTGACAGCATTTCTCAGGTCAAAGATCTGCGCAAGCAGAAAACCATCTCGGAAGATGAAGAGCGGCGTGCCGAGGAAGAATTTCAGAAGCTGACGGACCGCTTTATTGACGAAGTGGATGCGGTGGTGGAGGCCAAGGAATCTGACCTCATGGAGGTCTGACTCATGTCTGTTGCTGACGAAGGCTTGCCTGCTACGCCACGTCACATTGCCGTCATTATGGATGGCAATGGCCGTTGGGCGTACCGCCAGCGCTTGCCGCGGGTGGCTGGCCATCGGCGTGGTGCGGAAGTGGTGCGCGAAATGGTGCAGTCCTGCGTGGATCTCGGCATTCCCTACCTGACGCTTTTTGCCTTCAGTACCGAAAATTGGCGGCGTCCGGCCCTCGAAGTGCGTTTGTTGATGAATCTCTTCCGCCTTTTGTTACGACGGGAAGTTCGTAAACTCCATGAGAATGGCGTTCGCCTGTGCGTCATCGGCGATCGCAGCGCATTGGATTGCGATATAAGGCAACTCGTCGAAGAGGCTGAGGCACTCACTCGTAACAATAAGCGACTCCAGCTCAATCTTGCGGTGAATTATGGCGGACGTTGGGATATTGCGCAGGCAGCATGTGCAGCCATAGCGGCAGCGCAGGCGGGAGAGTTCGCCCTTGAGGACTTTTCTGAGGCACACATTGCCCGGTATCTCTGCCTGGCAGACATCCCTGAGCCCGACCTGCTGATTCGTACTGGTGGCGAGGAGCGCATCAGTAATTTCCTGGTTTGGCAGTTGGCTTACACCGAGTTTTATTTCAGTGATGCGCTTTGGCCGGATTTTGACCGTACGGCTTTGGAGCATGCCCTGCATTCTTTCGCACATCGGCAACGACGTTTTGGACGGACGGGTGATCAGGTGCTGGAGGACGATTGCTCCGTCAGCGACTGATCACCGCCGCTTTGTTGTTTTTGCTGGTTCTTGTGCTGATTTTTTTGGCACCTTTCTGGGTTTTTCTCCTTTTCCTCATGCTGCTGGCGTTCCTGGCGGGACAGGAGTGGGCTCACCTCAGTCTGCTAGCCTGCCCAAACGGGTTGGCCCTGGTATTGGCAGCGCTGCTTCCGGTGTCCATTCTCGCGCAGCATCTGCCCTGGTCCGCGCTGGCACAGGGCAGCGTGATCTGGTGGGCGCTGTTCGCGGCATTGCTGATATGGATACCGCCCTCTTTATTACGCGAAGCAGCGGCCTGGCAGCGCCCGGTGAGCGCCATGGCGGTTTTTCCTGTGCTTTTACCTGCTTTGCTGTTCAGTCTGTCTTTGCAGCAGCGTGCCCCACAGTTTTTGTTATGGGTGATTTTGGTCATCAGTGCGGATGATGTGGGTGCGATGACTTTTGGTAAGATCTGGGGGCGTCATCGATTGGTGCCCCGCCTCAGCCCTGGCAAGACTTGGGAGGGCTTGCTGGGTGGCTTGCTTGCCAGCGCTATTATGGGCACACTGGGGGCTTGGATGTGGATAGGTGCGGCAGCCCCGACCCTCTTTTGCGGAGCCGTGTTGGGGTTGATTACGGGCGCCTTCGCGGTCTTGGGCGATCTTTCCGAGAGCTTTCTAAAACGCCGCGCCGATTGCAAGGATAGTGGCCAGTTGTTGCCAGGGCATGGTGGCCTGCTGGATCGCTTGGATAGCATGAGTGCGGGCATTCCGGCGTTTGTAGCCGGGCTTTATTATCTGGGTTGGTGGAAATGACACGAGGCATCTGCATACTCGGGGCTACAGGCTCCATCGGCAAGAGCACCCTGGATGTGGTGTCGCGTCACCCCGATCAATTCCGGATCGTTGCGCTCACCGGCAATCACCGCGTCGCAGAGATGCAGGCATTGTGTGAGCAACATCACCCTGAATTGGTGGTGATGGCCGCTCCAGAGGCCGCGCAGCAGTTGCGCGTTATCCTGCGTGATATGGGTCTGAAGCATATCCGTGTGGAAAGTGGCCCGGGGGCGCTGGCAGAAGCGGCACGTATGGATGGCGTGGACGAAGTGATGGCCGCTATCGTTGGTGCTGCGGGACTGTTACCGACCCTGGCTGCCGTAGAATCAGGGAAAAAGGTTTATCTCGCCAACAAAGAATGTCTGGTGATGGCGGGTAGCCTGTTCATGGAGCGGGTGCGGCATCATCAGGTGATACTGCTCCCCATCGACAGTGAGCACAATGCCGTATTCCAGTGCTTTGCTGAAGGCAAGGGCGTGCGCCGTGTTCTGCTGACCGCTTCCGGGGGGCCTTTCCGGACCTGGCCCATGGAGCGCCTGGCGGCCGTAACGCCGGATCAGGCCTGTGCCCATCCCAACTGGGTCATGGGCCGGAAAATCTCCGTAGACTCCGCGACCATGATGAACAAGGGTCTGGAGGTCATCGAAGCGCATTGGCTCTTTAATCTCCCCGCATCCCGGATTGATGTGCTGATCCACCCGCAGAGCATCATCCATTCCATGGTGGAGTACGTGGATGGCTCCGTGCTGGCGCAACTGGGTAACCCCGATATGCGCACTCCTATTGCCCATGCCCTGGCCTACCCGGAGCGCATGGAAAGCGGGGTTTCATCGCTGGATCTGGCGCGTGGGCCGGATCTGCAGTTCGAAGCGCCGGACCTACAGCGTTTTCCTTGTTTGGCCTTGGCCTTCAGCGCGCTGAGGGCTGGAGGTGCCGCCGCGACCGTGCTCAATGCGGCTAATGAGATGGCGGTGCAGGCCTTCCTGGATGGTGCCCTGCCATTCTCCCGTATCGCGGCCGTCGTTGAAGACACGCTTACCGAATTACAGCCTGCCGCTCCGGATCATCTGGATGCTGTGCTGGCCGTCGATCAGCTCGCACGGGAAACTGCAGTCCGCCATCTTTGTCGGTACAGATCGGGTATGCAGTGACCTTCCCGAGAGCAAATGCAGATTCTTGAGACCATAGGAGCCTTTATTCTGGCTATCGGCATCCTCGTGCTGATCCACGAATCTGGTCATTTCGCGGTCGCCAAATTGATGGGCGTCAAGGTGCTCAGGTTTAGTGTAGGCTTTGGGCCAGCCCTGATCAGCCGCCGTTGGGGGCGGGATCAGACGGAGTATGTGCTTGCCGCGCTACCCTTGGGCGGCTATGTCAAAATGCTCGGCGAACAGGGCAGTGAGCCAGTCTCGGCCGAAGACCGTAAACGGGCCTTTGATAATCTCGTGCCCGGCAAACGCTTTTTGATTGCCTTGGCGGGACCGATGGCTAACCTTCTGTTTGCCATCGTGGCCTATGCTGGGGTGGCATGGCTCGGCATTCCGGGATTGGCACCCATCGTCGGTCTGGTACAGGATCATTCCCTTGCAGCTCAGGCGCAATTGCAGCCGGGGGAACGTATCACGAGGCTCGACGGGCAGCCTGTCTATACTTGGGAGGATCTGCGTATGGGGCTCCTCTCAGCGGCCATTGCACGCACTCCGGTGACCCTGCAGACGACGCGCCGTGATGGCGCCCAGGTGACCCATGTGCTGCCTCTGCAGACGCTTACCGCCGATGCTGTGGGGCCGGACCTTATCAGTAAAGTCATCGGGATGGAGCCCTACCTGCCCGCCGTCATCGGTACCGTAGAGCCGCATAGCCCGGCACAACTGGCCGGGTTGCGAGCAGGAGACCGCGTGGACGCCATCGATGGGCATAGGATTTCCAGTTGGGAGAGCCTGGCCCGGCATGTCGAGTCGCACCCCGACAAAGTGATCCGGCTGCGTTATGTGACGGCGCAAGGCCTTGCAAAAGCCGTAAGTCTCACTCCGCAGATGTTTCTCGACAAGGCCGGAAAGCCGGTAGGCCGTATCGGCATCATCATGGCACCTCTCCCCCAAAATCTGATTGTCCTGCGCGAGCGAGGGCCTCTGGAGGGCCTGGTCTATGGGGCACGAACGACTTGGCGGATGTCGCTCATGACCGTCGAGATGATCGTACGGATGGTGCAGGGTTTTGTATCTCCGGACAATATCAGTGGTCCGATTGCCATCGCGGAATTTGCCGGGCAATCGGCACAAGCCGGTCTGGCGCCATTTTTGTCTTTTCTCGGGCTGATCAGTATCAGTCTGGGGGTGCTTAATCTTCTGCCCATTCCGATTCTGGATGGGGGGCATCTGGTGTTTTACGCCGTGGAGATGGTGCGTGGTAAAGCACTCCCTGCGGTGGTGGTGCAAAAAGCGCAGCAGATCGGTATAGTGCTGCTTCTGATGCTCATGTCCTTCGCCTTCTACAATGATATTATGAGATTGCTGACACCGTGAAAAAATTCAGCCTCAGTTCGGCCTCTCCCATCCTTTTCGCTGCCGGTGTGGCTTGTGTTGCCGCCGCTTGGGCGGCGCCAGCCTGGGCATTTACGCCCTTTACCGTCAAGAATATAGAAATTCGTGGCCTGGAGCACATCGCGCCCGGCACAGTCTACAACTACCTGCCCATCCATATTGGCGAGCAGGTGGATGACCAGAAGGCGCAGCAGGCCATCAAGGATCTCTATTCCACGGGATTCTTCAAGGATGTGACCATCGCCCGCTCTGACGGCAATCTGCTGGTCATCGTGCAGGAGCGGCCCATCATCTCCAGTATCAAGATGACGGGCGTCAAGGCTTTTTCCAAAAGCGAGGTGAATGGCACGCTCAAGGGTGTCGGCCTGGTGGACAGGCACATCTTTAATCGTTCGATCCTGGATCAGGTGGTGCATGGTCTGCAGGAGCAGTACGAAGGCATGGGCTATTACAATGCCAAGATTCATGCGCGAGTGGAAAAGTTGCCACGTAACCGGGTGGCCATCCATATTGACGCGAAGGAAGGCGAACAGGCGACCATCAAGCAGGTGACCATTGTGGGTAATCATGCCTTCAGTGAAAGCCGTCTGCGCGGCCTTTTCAGTATCGGCACACCGGATGCATTTTCCTTCTTCACTAAAAATGATCGTTATTCCCGTGCAAAGCTTATGAAAGGCCTGGAGAAACTCCATAATTATTATCTGGACCGGGGTTATCTGAATTTTGATGTCGAATCGAGTCAGGTGCAGGTAACGCCGGATCGACGCTTTGTATATATCACCGTCAATGTGCACGAAGGGAGTCTCTATCATATCCAATCAGTGGGTCTGAGTGGTAATTTAGTCGTGCCGAAGCCGGAACTGGAAAAGCTGGTGGAGATCAAACCGGGCGAAGTATTTTCCCGAGCCAAGATCAACGACACCAATAGTGCCATTGCGAATAAGCTGGGAAATTTGGGCTATGCTTTTGCCAATACCACGCCGGTGCCCAAAGTGAATGCGAAAACCCACGAAGTGGCTCTGAACTTTGAGGTGGACCCGGGTCGTAAGGTCTATATTCGCCGTATCGAGATCACCGGTAATGACAAAAGCCGGGACTATGTGGTACGGCGTCAATTCCGGCAGATGGAAGGCGCCCTTTATGATGGTGCGCTGATCCGACGTTCCAAGATGCGTCTGCAGCAGACGGGTTTTTACGACAAGATTGATACCAAAACCATACCGGTTCCCGGGCATCCTGATCAACTGGATCTGGACGTCCATGTGAGCGAAAGACCGACCGGCAGTTTCAGTATCGGTGTTGGTTATTCCAATGCCTACGGTATCATGTTCAACGGCTCTATCAGCCAGAACAACTTCATGGGGACCGGTAATGCCTTAGCGTTCTCGGCGAATGTGAGTGGTCTGGGGACGGCGTATAACCTTTCCTTTACAGACCCGTATTTTACGCCGGACGGTATCAGTCTCGGCTTTAGTCTGTATCGGAACAACACCAATCTTTCCATTCTATCTGTAGCCCCTTATCAGGAAATTGATTACGGCGGAACTACCACGCTGGGTATTCCGGTGATGCAGTATGTCTATGATTATATGTCACTGGGGTTCAGTAATACGACGATTAACCTGTTTGCTAATCCGCCGCTAATTTACCAGAATTATGTCAGTACCTTTGGTAATACCGCCACGGCATTGACCGTGGGTAATGACCTGATCTATGACAGCCGGAATTCACCCATTTTCCCCACCAAAGGGTTTTATGGAAGTCTGTCGCTGAAGGCGGCGGTGCCCCCTGCAACATTGCGTTGGTACAAGGCGGAGATTAAAGCGGACTACTACCATCCCATTAATTCCTGGTTGACGGCTGGGTTAAGTGGCCGTTACGGGGTTATTAACGGCTATGGGGGCAAGCAGGTCCCGTTCTTTAATAACTACTATATGGGTGGCCCGACTACCCTGCCGGGTTATCAGACCTACTCATTAGGACCACTGGTGGGTGGCTATCCCGTAGGTGGTACCCGCGAGTTATTGTTTAATGCCAGCCTGTATTTCCCGCTACCGGGCCTCGCAAACAATAACAATTTCCGAATGTCACTGTTTTTGGCCAGTGGGTGGGTTTATGGTGTCAACGCGGACCCTAGCGGCAATCAGTACACTTACAACAACAGTTACTTCCCGAGTCTGGGTCAAATGCGGACGACGGCGGGTGTCGGCTTCCTGTGGATCAGCCCGATGGGACCCTTGCGCCTGTCTCTCGCTGTACCGCTCAACAAGCAGCCGGGCGATTTGACCCAGCCCTTGCAGTTCACTGTGGGTAATAACTTTTGATGGTGCGGTGTTAGGATATGAACCGACAGTTGCGCATTGGGGTCGTTCTCATTGGGGTCGTTCTCCTGTTGATGTTGGCTTCGGCGGTGGCGTGGGCAGACCCGCTGAAGATCGGCTTTGTGGATCTCGACCGTGCATTGCGCGAATTGCCTGAGGCGCAGGCTGGCGCGACCAGCCTCAACAAACAGATAGCGGCGAAGCAGAAGGAAATCGAGGCCAAGCGCCAACAGGTCGACGCCTTTCAAAAGACCCTGGAAAAAGATTTTCCGCATCTGACCAATGCGCAAAGGCAGGAACGAGAGGCGCAACTGCAGAGTATGATTCTCAATTTGCAGCAGTTCCAGCGGCAGGCCCAGGATGGTTTGAACTATCAACGTAATCAGATTCTGAAAAACATACAGGATCAATTGGTCAAAGTGGTGAGCAGAATTGGGCGCGCCGGGCATTATACGGTTATCCTCAATGATAAGTCTGTGCTTTATGTCAATGGCGCCATTGATATTACCTCGCAGGTGGTGGCAGCGATGGCGGCCAAACCTGCTTCCAAAGTGAACGGTAGTAAATAGGGTGGCGCATGGCCTGTATCTCCTCGGTGATCTTGCGCAAGTGGCTGGCGCTCAAGTGCGTGGCGATGCTGGGTATCAGATCAGTGGCGTGGCGCCTCTCAATATGGCCGGCAGTGCGGACCTCGCTTTTTATCGGGACCCGCGTTTGCGAAATCTGCTAAAAGCGAGCAAGGCCGGAGCTGTGGTTATTACTCCGCAGGATGCGGAGAAGTTTGCCGGCAACTGCCTGTTGACGGACGATCCCTACGCGGCGTTTGCGCGGATTATGCAGTACCTCTATCCGCAGGGCACCCTTCAGCCTGGACTGCATCATACGGCACAACTGGCGCGAGACGCGCAGGTGGATCCCGGTGCCCGCATTGATGCCTATGTGCAGATAGCGGCCGGAGCGGTGATCGCGGCAGATGTTTGGCTGGAGGCCGGTACCTTTATTGGTGCGGGCGTGACGGTGGGGCGCGGGTCACATCTTTATCCCGGCGTTAAAATTTATGCGGGCTGCAAACTGGGTGCCGATTGCATCCTCCACGCGGGCGCGGTGATCGGTGCCGATGGTTTTGGTTTTGCCGAGGCCGATGGCCGGTTTCTGAAGATACCGCAGGTGGGTCGTGTGCTCATTGGAAATGGCGTGGAGATTGGTGCCAACTCCTGCATTGACCGAGGTGCGCTGGCCGACACGGTGATTGAAGATGGGGTAAAGATAGACAATCTGGTGCAGATCGGGCACAACGTCCAGATCGGCGCGCATACGGTTGTCGCCGGACAGACAGGTATTGCAGGAAGTACGCGGGTTGGTCGTCATTGCCATATCGGTGGTCAGGTGGGAATTACCGGCCACATAGAAATTGCCGATGGCTGTGTGATCGCCGGACAGAGCGCGGTGACGCATTCTTTGCATCGTCCCGGTATTTATTCAGGGGTGATCCCTGCACAGGAAGTGAACCGTTGGCGACGCATCGTAGCGCGTCTTAACGGGCTGGACGCACTGTTCCGCCGGATGAAGCGAATCGAACGTGAAGTCGGGCAGGATTTATCTACAAACGGAGAGTCGTCTGATCGTGAATGAGCTGAATATTCAGGATATTCTTAAACGCTTGCCACACCGCTATCCATTTTTGCTGGTGGATCGGGTGATTGAAATAGAGATAGGGAAGCGTTTACGTGCTTTGAAAAATGTCACCATGAACGAGCCATATTTTCAGGGGCATTTCCCGGGATTTCCGGTTATGCCGGGGGTGCTCATCATTGAAGCGCTCGCCCAGGCGGCGGCCCTCCTCGCCTTTGTTTCCGAAGACAAGTATGGCGATAATGCAGCGGTTTATTTTGCCGGGATCGATAAGGCACGTTTCCGCAAGCCGGTGACGCCCGGTGATCAGTTGGAACTCATCGCCAATGTAAGCCGCCGGCGTTCCGGTATGTGGCAGATGGAAACGGTGGCGCTGGTCAATGGTGCGGAAGTCGCTTCGGCGCTGTTATTGGCCACATTGCGCGAGCATGTCCAATGACCGCGCAAATTCATCCGCAGGCTATCGTCGATCCCTTGGCACGGATCGGCGAGGGTTGCGTAATCGGGCCTTTCGCGGTTATCGGCGCAGGAGTGGAAATCGGCGACCACTGCCAGATCGGTGCGCATACGGTGATTGAAGGCCCTAGCCGCTTGGGGACCCATAACCATATCTTTCAGTTTGCGTCTGTTGGTACTGCTCCGCAGGATCTTGGCTACACCGGCGAACCTACTGCACTCGAAGTCGGCTCACACAATACGATACGCGAGTTTGTGACCATCAATCGTGGCACCGTGAAAGGTGGTGGGATCACGCGAATCGGTAATCACAACCTTCTCATGGCCTACTGTCATGTGGCCCATGACTGTTGTATCGGCGATCAGGTGGTGATGGCCAATGCGGCCACACTTGCCGGTCATGTCAGTGTCGAAGATCACGCCATCCTCGGCGGATTGTCGGCAGTACATCAGTATGCGCGGGTAGGGGCACATGCGATTCTCGGCGGCGGTACCATGGCTCCACTGGATATTCCGCCTTTTATGATGGCGGCGGGTAACCATGCCAGGCTACACGGGATTAACGTTCGCGGCCTGGCGCGGCGCGGTATTTCCCGGGAGACTATCTTACAGATTAAGCGGGCTTATCGCCTGCTCTTCCGTTCGGGGCAACGTTTGGATGGTGCCATGGACGAAGTTTTGGAACATGGTTTGAATGCGCCTGAAGTGGCCTATCTCTTGGACTTTATTCGCAGCAGCAAGCGAGGGATTACCCGGCCATGAAAAACATGAGAACTGGCGTCATAGGGGTGGGTCATCTGGGGCGTTTCCATGCTCAGAAATATGCAGCACTTTCGCAGCTCGTGGGTATTTTCGATCAACATGCCGAGCGCGCAACGGTGGTGGCGGCAGAGTTGGGCTGCAGGGCTTTTTCCAGTGTTGGTGCGTTGCTGGCTGAAGTGGACGCGGTGTCCATTGCCACCCCCACCTCCACCCACTTCGCGGTGGCAGAAGCGGCCATGCAGGTCGGTGTGCACTGTCTGGTCGAAAAGCCCTTTACCCTGGATACCGAAGAAGCGGATGCACTGATCGGCATGGCGCAGGAACGTCACCTGACGCTGGCAGTCGGCCATATCAAACGGGTGCATCCGGCGATTCAGCACTTGCGGCAGGCTGGCTACGGAGCGCCCCGTTATCTCGAAGCGGAACGTCTGGCGCCTTTCAAGCCGCGCTCGCTGGATATCGATGTGATCATGGATCTGATGATTCACGATCTGGATCTGACTTTGCTGCTGACCGGTGCTGAGCCGGTAGACGTGCGCGCCGTAGGGGTCGCGGCAGTGACGGACAAGGCCGACATGGCCAATGCCTGGATGACGCTGAACAATGGGACGGTAGCCAATCTGGCGGCCTCCCGGGTAGTGCGGGAGCCTGCGCGGCGCATGCGTATCTTTTGGCAGGATCGTTATGCCTCCGTGGATTTTCTCAACAATACCCTGCATATCTACCATCGCGGCGCGGGAGCGGTGCCAGGCATTCCCGGTGTGCGTGATGAGGCCGTGGAGTTACCTAAAAGGGATGCCCTGGCGGCGGAGATTGAGGATTTCCTGAATGCCATCGTAATGCACCAGCCGGTGTTTTGCGATGGCATCGCGGGTCGGCGAGTGCTGGCAGCGGCGCTGCAGGTGCGGGTGGCCGTGGAGGCTTTTTTACAGCACTGAGCCATGTGTTCGTGTTGGTCTTGACGTTTTTTGGACGGTGATACATGACTCAAAATACAGCAATTCCCATGGTTGATTTGCGCGCGCACTTTGCGCCGCTGCGCGAAGAGATTCTGACGGGGATGGGGAAAATTCTGGACGATGCCAGCTTTATCCTGGGAAATCAGGGGCGTGCGCTGGAGGCGGAGGTGGCAGGCCTCGCCGGTGTTGCGCACGGTGTGGGCTGCGCTTCCGGGACGGATGCCCTGATGCTGGCCTTGCGCGCTTTGGAGATCGGTCCCGGTGATGAGGTGATCGTCCCCACCTTTACTTTCATCGCGACGGCAGAAGCCGTGCTTTATGTGGGCGCCACGCCGGTTTTTGTCGATGTGGATGAGCGTTTTTATGCCATGACCGTTGCCGGCATTGAGTCAGCTATTACGCCACAAACCAAAGCGATCATCCCTGTACATCTTTACGGCTTACCTGCGGATATGCCCGCCATCATGGCGCTCGCTCAAAAGCATGGTTTACGGGTCGTTGAGGATTGTGCCCAAGCCATTGGTGCCGACATTAACGGACAACGGGTAGGCAGCTTTGGCGACCTCGGCTGTTTTTCTTTCTTCCCCAGCAAAAATCTCGGTGGTGCCGGGGATGGTGGAATGGTGGTGACCGCGGATGCGGAGCTGGAACGTAAACTGCGCGGACTGCGCAACCATGGTTCCTGGCAAAC
>NZ_DAHVHY010000089.1:4986-6805 GCF_027322205.1 Acidithiobacillus sp. | reverse complement strand
CTGGTTACAGCACTAATATCGGTCCAAACGCAGCACTCATCTATGATAATTATAATGCTTTTGATAAAGCGCAGCATGTGCGTGTTTCAGTTCTGGCCGCACAACTGAATCGCAATGCCAGCGTCACCTACAGTTGGCCGGTTGGCGCACGCCTAGGATCGAAATATATTACCCAAGCCAGCTATCAGAATCAAAATCTGACCGCTTATACCAGTAACGAAATCCTCGCCAGTGTCGGCCGACAGTGGTCATTACAGCGCGCGAGCAGCCTTAGTAAAAATGCGACCATCGAGACATTAATCAATGTTGAGAAAGCCAACTACAATGTGGCTGGGCAATTTAATAACAGCTTTTATAGTTATCCATCCGTACAATATAGCGTGCAGGATTTCCGCAATATCTTGCGCCCCATCGCCGGCTACACACTGGTGGCGAGGATTGAGGGTGCCAGTAAAGTGTGGGGTAGTGACGCGAATTTCATCCGCTTTAGTGCCCAGGGAGAATGGCGCAAGCGCTTGAGCCGGAACTGGATCCTCGGCACTCGTGCCAAACTGGGGGCAATGTGGTTAACCGGGCCTCTCAGCGAACTGCCACCCAATCTGCGCTTTTTCGCGGGTGGTCAAAATAGCTTGCCCGGTTATGCCTATCAATCGCAGGGACCGTTGGCTGTGGATGGTGCGGTGGAAGGTGGCCGCCTCCTTGCCGTTGGTGGCTTCGATATTCAGCGCTTTGTCACTAAAGACTGGGCTGTCGTCGCATTTTATGATGTGGGCAATGCTTTTAACAGCTGGTCCAGTTTTCATGTGCTTCAAGATGCCGGCCTGGGTGTGCGCTGGTACTCCCCCGTCGGCCCCATACGTTTTGACGTGGCACATCCCCTGGTTGCCCCGCAAGCGCCCGCAGTCCGTATCGCCTTCTCAGTAGGTTTCAGCCTGTGATTCGCGTCCGCCACGGCATCGTTGCCAGTATGCTGCTGGTCCTGATCATGCTGGCCACCGCCCTGGTCTGGCTGCTCACTACCAGCCACGGTGCACGGTGGGCGTTAGCGCAAGTCCCAAACTTACAGATCAAACAGGTAAAAGGCTCACTTACCGGCAAGATACGGCTTTCCGGCATTTCCTGGCATAGTGCGGACATACGCTTTCGTGCGCAATCTTTGCAGTGGCACTTGTATCCTGCCCGTTTGCTCTGGGGAGAAGTCGACTTGGCCGATCTCCAGCTTCACCAAGCCGATTTGCACCTGCCGGTGCCCTCTGATAAACCCAGCCCTATTCATTTGCGCTGGCCCGCATTGCCTCTGTGGACCCGTCTCATCGACCTGAAACTGAGCCCGGTTACTTGTACGAACCTGCGTATATGGCAAGGAACGCAGGAGTCCTTCGTTCTCTCCCAGGCGGCATTTTCCGAGCTGGCTTGGCAGCGTGGCAATCTGCGCATCAAAAACCTGTCGGCGCTGATGCCTCAGAGCAGACTCCAGCTTACGGCAGACCTGCAAATGGGAGCGCGCGGGCTGCAAAGCCTGGGTGTATGGAGACAAGGCAGCGCCGCCAACCTGTTGACCGTAAAATGGGAAACACACTGGCACGGCATTTCGGCCCAGACTTTTGGTGGCCCCCTGAATATTCAGATACAGCAAAACAAGCAACTGACGACTTTGAGCGGTATGACACAGATCTCCCCACAGCAGATTTTGCTCCAGTCACTACAACTCACTAATCCTGCGCTTAAAAAACCCGCACAAGGGCATTGGCGCCTTGATTTTCCCCCCAATACCGCAGGCAATTACCAGATTAGTGGCGGCTTCGAGCAGGTCCTGGCT
>NZ_DAHVHY010000089.1:0-4889 GCF_027322205.1 Acidithiobacillus sp. | reverse complement strand
TCCCCCCAATACCGCAGGCAATTACCAGATTAGTGGCGGCTTCGAGCAGGTCCTGGCTAAAGCGCTACCCAGCACGTTACCGGTGGGCGCGTTGGCCATCAGTTTAAATTTGCAAGGGGACATTCAACATTATCAGGGACAGTTGGCGCTGCGCGGTGATCCCAAATTCGGCGGTATTCAGGGCAATGTGAACGGCAATCGCCAAAACCTGCAATACCATTATGCAGGCAAGCTGCTGGGCGCCGATCTGCTGCCTTCGGTGCTGGCCGTCCGGTGGCGGCCGCAACTCACCGTTACCGGACAGGCCCGGGTCAGGGGCCTGCACACGCAGCGCATTATGGCCCAGGTACCGGGCACTTTTTCCGGGGACCTGACTGTCAACGCCACCCAAATTTCCAAAGTGATCGCAGGCGACGTGCGACTGCAATTGCTGCCTAGCCAGCTTTACCGCCAAACCTTGCAGGGCGAGGCATTGGTGCATTTCACTGGGCGTGCGTGGGATCTGCAAAAGGCCCGGTTTCTTGGACCCGGTGTCAGTCTGAGGGCTCAGGGTAATTTGCAACAACGGCTTCGTTTTGCCATCGAAGTAGCACAGTGGCGAGGCTTAGTCCCCGGTGCCAGGGGTGAGAGTACGATCCAGGGTTGGGTTGCGCGGCCTCAGGTGCAGTGGACTGGAAAAATCCAGGGCACCGGACAAGGGCTTGCCTATCGTGATGTAAAGATCAATACACTGAAAACACAGGCCGAACTTCGCGCCACGAACGCCTTGCAGGCTACGATCAAGGTAAAGGGACTGGCATACGCTGGCCACCGCATTGATCTGCAGGCCCATGCGCAAGGACCATTAACACGGTTTACGCTAGGACTGGACGCGCAATGGCCGCAAAGCCGTTTGTCTGTCGCCGGGCTGGTATCTCATCAGACTGATGTGTGGGGACTGCAATTGGGGAAGGCCACACTGACCAGCACTCCTCTGGGAAACTGGCAGTTACTCCACCCAGCCACCCTGCAATGGGATAACGGTGCCGGATCGCTCAGCAAAATGGCTTTCGTTGATACATTTGGTGCCCGGATTACCGCGCAAGGTCGCTATACCCCCGCCATGAACCAGGCCGATCTGGGATTTGATCTGCAATCTCTACCTCTAGATTTTCATACGCAGACAGAAGGTGCATCGCTCCACGGCTTTCTGAATGCCCATCTGCAAGCACAGTGTCATGGGATATGCCACGCGGAAGGTCATTGGGATTTTCAGAAAACAGAATTGCAATGGCGGCAAGCAGGCACACCGCATACCCTCTCTTTGCAAGCGTTTACTGGTCAGTTCCGTTGGTTGCCAAAAGATCTCTCGCTTGCTGCTGACCTTCGTCTTGCCAATGACTGGGGCAATGCCCAGGTGACCCTCCACAGCCCCGCGACACTCGCTCTGCCCTGGCACTGGGATGCCAATGCCCCACTACAAGGGGTTATAAAGGCGCATGTAGGTGCACCACTTTTTGCCGCCCTCCCCGTCGGGAGTTTGCGGATTCAGCCGCAAGGGCAAGGGACCATAGACGCTCAAGTTCTAGGCAGTTGGGCACATCCGCAGTGGACAGGTACGGCACAACTCCAGGGTCTGGGCTTTTTCGTCCCGCAGGCGGGTTTGGATGTTCGTGACGTGGGTGCACAACTCGTGGGAAATGGAAAAGAGTTGCGGATCGATCAACTACAAGCCAGCTCCGGCTCGGGCCAGATATCCGGGACAGGCATCGTCCAACTTCAGCAGGCGAATGACTTTACGCTCCACGTCACTGGGAAGAACTTCACGGCGCTCAATCTGCCGCAGGTACAAGCTGCGGTCAGCCCCGACCTGAGCCTTTCCGGAAACCTGAAGAAAATCGACGTGCAAGGAAATATACACACCGATCGTCTGCGTATATTGGGTACGGATTTCAGCGGACCCAAGCCCTCAGGCGACGTCGTTTTTGTGAAAAATATGCACAAAAGCAGTGGCCCTGCCCTGGGTGTGAATGTGCATGTAACCCTCGGGAACGATGCGAGAGTCATCATCAGCGGGCTACGTGCCCGGCTGGTAGGTGACCTCGCAGTAGAAATGCGCGGCGGCCAAAGTCCACAAGTGGATGGAACGCTGCGCATGGTGGATGGCCATTATGCGATTTACGGGCACACTCTCAACTTCCAGCGTGGTTCCATCCTTTTCCACGGGGCCGCGAATCAGGCCAACCTGGACGTGCTGGCGGTACGTACCATCAAAAGTTCTTCTAGCTTCGCCGTGGACAACACACCTGTGGAGGTTGGCGTACAAGTCACTGGTACATTGCAAGTGCCTCAGGTTGCGCTCTACTCCAAACCCTCCATGTCCCAGACAGATATTCTCTCCTATCTCGTGCTGGGCACCCCGAGTAGCGGTCTCACCAGTCAGGATGCACTGCTTTCCGCCGCCGCAGGTACGCTCTTTTCTGCCAGTCGTGCCGCAGTCTTCGGCGACAGCCTGAGTAGCAGCGGTATTGACGTTGGCGTAAGCTCGAACGGTAATGCGACGGGCTTGGCGAGTGCTATGGTCACCTTGGGCCATTATCTTACCCCCGATCTTTATCTCAGTGTCGGACAATCGGTGCTGGGCAATGGTACCGTGGCACGCCTGCGCTACCGGATTTCCCGTCATATCGAACTGCAGACGGAGAGCGGCACCCAAAATGGCGCCAATATATTTTACCGAATTGATTTTTAAGGTAGTGGTGATTTTAGATGCCTGCTAAAGCCTCTGCGCAAACAGATGTGCTACTGATTGGCGGCGGCGCGATCGGCTTACTCAGTGCGATTAAGCTTGCGGAGGCCGGTCTGCGGGTTACTATTCTCGATCAAGGTCATATCGGTCAGGAGGCATCATGGGCCGGTGGCGGCATCCTGAGCCCTTTGTATCCGTGGCATTACCCCCCTGCCCTGTTGCGCCTAGCGCTGTACAGTATGCAGCGATATTTTTCCCTGACTGCCACATTGCTGGAGCAAACTGGCATTGATCCTGAGTGGATACCCTCCGGCTTGCTTATTATGGAGGGTGAGCAGGAGAAAATCCCGTATGATGTGCTGGCTTGGGGAGTAGCGTGGGGACTGGATTGGCACCTGGGACATCCAGAAGGGGCTCAAACACTCTGGTGCCCGGAAGTCGCACAAGTACGGAACCCCCGCTTGCTGGCGGCAATGGCCGCACGCTGTCGTCAACTGGGCATCGTTTTGCATGAAAACACTGCGGTCACCGGTTTTCGTAAGCAGGGCGAACAACTGCAAGGCGTGGAAACCAGCACCGGCTTTATCCCCGCGGAGCAGGCCATCGTGACTGCCGGTGCCTGGAGCGGAAAATTACTTGACGAAACAGGCAACCACCTGGACATCATTCCAGTACGAGGTCAAATGCTTCTGCTTCAGGGTAAACCCGGAGCCATCAATACGATGTTGATGCGCGACAATCATTATCTGGTACCGCGACGAGATGGTCTGATTCTGGCTGGCAGCACGAGCGAGCTTGCAGGGTTTGATAAATCGATCACGGACGAAGCACGAGAAGAGCTTTTGGGCTTTATCACTCAGCTACATCTGGATCTAGAGCAGATACCAATCCTCAGACAATGGTCTGGATTGCGCCCGGGAAGCCAGGACAGTATTCCGTATATTGGCCTTGTTCCCGGCTGGGAGGGGCTCTTTGTCGCCGCTGGTCATTTCCGTTACGGACTCACCAACGCGCCCGCGACTGCCGACATTCTGGTGTCTTTCTTGATGAAGACGCCACCGCCGTTGGATATTAACCCTTACGCAATTCTGACGCCAAGGCTGGCACAGTAAGGTCTTTTCCTGGCGGTGTATTAGCGCTACTATTACAATAGGTTTAAAATTAAAATGGGACCGTCTGTGGGAAATAACGACTGGAACAAGCAACGAGTGTTGGAAGTACTTCGCGACGCAGGGGTAAATCCCACCAGTCAAAGAGTGGAGATTGGCTACGCGCTCTTCTCCTCTTGCGCACATCTTTCCGCGGAAGAAATCATGCAACGCGTCAATGCAGACTATCCCGTGGTGTCTAAGGCAACGGTTTACAACACCCTTGGCCTGTTCGCCGATCACTTGTTGGTGCGCGAAGTGATTGTGGAGCCCGGCAAGGTGTTCTATGACCCCAATGTTTCTCTTCATCATCATTTTTATTATGTAGATTCGGGAGAGTTGCTGGATATTCCTGCGTCTGCCCTGCAAATCAACAAGCTCCCCGACCTGCCGCCGGAGACTGAGGTAGAAAAAGTCGAGGTAGTGATCCGACTGCGACGGCGCACGACTCACTAAAGCACCGCATCAGCGCTTGCCTTCTTGGCAAAAATTCCTATAATACGGGTCCTTCGGGTTGTTAGCTCAGTTGGTAGAGCAGCTGACTCTTAATCAGCGGGTCGTGGGTTCGATCCCCTCACAACCCACCAAATAAAACAGTAACTTAGCGCAGCATGCTAGGTGTCTTTATTTTCCGGGGGAGATTCAATATCCGATATTTTCACCAGAAGCGCCCCTACAAAACTCCGCAGAACGGCCAGCCCCCGTTTTACCTGGTAATTCAACCCAGCGAGGCGATTCAGGTCATGCAGCAGTTCTCGCACTGGGGGAATTTTAGTAAGGCTGCCAGATTCTTCCTGGTATAGGCTTCAAGGCTGATCGTATGGTATCCGGCGGCGCGGGCCTTGCGCCCAATCTCGTTTGACAGAACCGTCTTGCCTACCCCCGCAAGCCCGTCAACATGAGACTCTGTTCCGCCCGCTGCTGCCACACTCAAGCCATAAGAATATCGGCTGGTTACGAGCCAGCGTGCTTGGCGCTAACCCATATTTGACACTGCACAAAATTTCCTCAAT
>NZ_DAHVHY010000088.1 GCF_027322205.1 Acidithiobacillus sp. | reverse complement strand
CGATATCCGGATTGTCTTTGAGGAGGGTCGCCGCCTTGAAGGAAGTGAGCGTTTTGCCGCTACCCGTGGTGTGCCAGATGTAGCCATTGCCACGGCGCTGGTGAATACAATCCACGATGGCCTTGGCGGCATAGATCTGGTAAGGGCGCATCATCAGGAGCTTCTGTTCGCTGGCGACCAATACCATATAGCGGCTGATCATCTCTCCCAGGGTGCATTTGGCCAGGAAGGCATCGGCAAAATCATCCAGATGGGTGATCTTGCTGTTGTCTTCCCGGGCGAATTGGTAGAGGGGCAGAAACCGCTCATCGGCATTGAACGCGAAGTGGCGGCTGTTGTTATTGGCAAAGTACCAAGTATCGCTGCGGTTGCTGACGAGGAAGATTTGCAGGAAACAGAGCAGGGTCTTGGCGTAGCCGTTGCCTGGATCGTTCTTATACTCGACGATCTGCTGGATGGCCCGACGCGGGCTGATGGCCAGAGTCTTGAGTTCGATCTGGACCACGGGCACGCCATTGAGCAGGAGAATCACGTCGTAACGGTGGTGGCTGTAGTCGGTATTGATTCGCAGATGGTTGATGACTTCAAAAGTGTTCTTGCACCAGTCCTTGATGTTGACCAGCGTGTAGTAGAGCGGTGTCCCATCATCGCGCTCGAAGCTGTTGCGTTCCCTGAGCATCCGGGAGGCGGCATACACGTCCGGGGTCACGATGGAATCCAGCAGGCGATGGAACTCCGCATCCGTCAGCTGGACCTGGTTCAGGGCCTCGAAATGCCGGCGGAAGTTATGCTCCAGGGCAGCGCGATCACGAATATCCTGGCGGTAGGTGTACTTGAGATCGCCCAGCTTCTGGATCAGCGCGGATTCGATGTCTTGTTCAGTCATGGGAGATGGAAAAGGTGGGGCAAGGAAAGAACAGGCGGAGAATCGGCATTCGTACAGCAGCCTGGGGATATCTGGCAAAGACTCTCAGCGATTCATACATTCAGGCTGTCCTTCAGCGGGAAACCGCTTCCATCAATCCATCTTCGGATTCTAGCAGGCGACGGGGTATCGGGGTACCTGCCCCAGCGGCTGGCCCATGCATCGCCAGATGCGTCTACCTAGCAGACGATTTTGCACCAAGACGCCACCGAAGAGTAAGCCAATGCCAAGACCGCGCCCTGCCCTTCTGCATCCTGTGGGGCATCGTCTACCGGGTAGACGCTCGGCGGCAACGCAACACGGCAAAATCGTCATGTATTGCATGGCGTTTGCTTGTAAAGCATACAGTTAGACATGAAAAACGCGTAGAACAAAAAATCAGGAGTGGGTGCAACAACGGCGTGTCGGCAACAAAAATGGGGGAAGGCAAGAAGCGCCAACCCCCAATTTTGCAGACTAAATCGAATGTAATCACGCGGAAGATTCTCTCAAGTCCTAGCGAAGGACAGTCTGAAACCTTGATTCCACGGATAGGTCCAAGGGCATTCGACCAGGAGAAGGTCAGTTACCATTACCTACCTGCCGGTGTTTTCTCCCCACTACCGGCTTGGGACTCTGGGTGTGATAGTCATTGCGGCTCTTCGTCTCCATGTCATGCCACCATAGGTACAGACTAACATCAGGCCACGGCCATAAGCGGAAATTGAAAAATATCGTTGCAGTGTCTTGGCGAAAGAAGGCAAGCAATAAACCCCAATGTCCATGCGACGAGCCACACGGAAGTCAACACGGAAGTAAGCACGGATAGAAGCTGCGCCACAGTGAGACGCTGCTTCCGTTGCAAGACTCTGAGACAGCCTACCCGAACAAGGGACGTCCTTTACCGGCCCTGTGCCCACGACAGGCGTCCATGCAGTTTGCAGGTATCCCTTGAACGCGGCCCCTTTGCACCAGAGCCATGATTTTGACTTGGAACCCGTCGTCCAGGCTAATCAGTTTGACGCCCTTTCCTTTCGGGAGGGTCTTGATCTCACGCACGGGAAATATGAGCCCACGCCCGTCGCTGGACAGGCACGCGACTTCGGCTTGCAGGTCTGACGCTTGGATCAACGGCAAGGGCCTTTCCTTGCCCTCTAGCGCAATGAAAGCCATCCCTGCCCCCCCGGTTAGCTCTCCAAAGTCGCCAGGAAGCCGTATCCGCTGTTGCTTGCTGCAAGCCTGTTAATCAGCGTTATCCGTTAGTCCCCTGTCAGCATCAGGATTTTACCGCACTATGTCGTGAAAATTGGCCCCCTAACTCGCTGAAGGAGAGTAAGGATTGCCAGAATATTGATCTGGTCTTGGGTGAACAATCTTGACGCTGTTACCTGCTGAAAACTGACCAATCACACACAAGCGCTGATTGGCAGGCTGGCAGACCCGCTCACAAGAGACACAGAAATTGTTGCCGTCGATCAGGGCGATGGTCATGACGTGCGTTGGTTTCCCGGATTTGCGTCAGGCATATAAGCCGGCGCCACATTTTCCCGCTTGTTCAGGGCGCTCACGTCCTCACCAAGCCGGGAATCCAAGGGCAGCATCGGCCGATCCTGCCAGAACAGCACCATCCCCACGCTCACCACATCCCGCAAAAGCCCGTCTCTTGCGACAATCGCTATCGGCGCTTTTGTCAGCGCCCGCCATCCCACAGAAGCCTCTGTCGATCCGTGAGGCCCCACCCAGGAATGCATCTGCAAGACCTTGCCGGTGCGATCCATAACTGCAATATCCGCAGCGCCGCGCGGCACGAAAGCCAAAACAACCGCAGGTTCCAACCAAAGAATTCCAACATCCGATTCTGCCGACCGGTGTAGGGCGGCTATGGCCAGACCAGCCTCTACCGGATTCTCCGGCTTGCCCGCATCCGGAAGGACGATCCGGCCATCGCGATAGCGAATCATTCCAGCAATCATAAGGCTGAATCCTCCTTGTCGGGAAGTTCGAGTTGCCGATTCACAATTATAGCGATGACTCTGACGCGGTCTACAGGGCGTGGATCACAAAGGTGGCCACACCCCAGATTTCGAGTTCCTGCCCCTCTTGGAGTTCGATACGTGGGTAGTCGTCATTCTCGGGCAGGAGCGCCAGATGACTGACAGCGTAACCCTCTCTGGAAAGCCTTTTGACGGTGAACTCCCCGTCCAGAATGGCGACGACGATTTTCCCATGTACGGGCTTGAGGCTGCGGTCGACCACCAAGATATCGTTGTCATGAATGCCGGCACCGGTCATGGAGTGTCCGCTGACGCGCAGAAAGAAAGAAGGTCGCTTCCGGGTGGTGAACGCAGTGCTGGTTGAGATCCAGTCGGCGCTCCACATAATCATCGGCCGGCGACGGAAACCCCGCAGCGATCTTGCTGATGAAGACGGGGCGGTAACTCGGGCTGGCTTCGGAGCCGGGCGGGATGACGGTAAGGCCTGCGCGCGCCAGTTTTGCGATGGTCTCTGGGTTCAGTGGCACTTTTTTGTCTCCCTGGCCGAATGCTGCAGACATAGGTTCCCATGATCCGGGTTACTCAACAAGCGACTATGGGCGGAATGCTGCGGGACATGCTGATAGGCAATCAGGCGACACACATCCACGCCCCGCTTGCTCCTTGCGGAGCACGATGCCCATTACTCACCAGCACCCCTTGTCTGGTAAGACGGTAGGTTAGATAAGACTGAATTTTGGGGTTGGATAAGACATCTGGGTTAAGCACGGCATACACGTCCCCGGCACAGCGTGCGGAAAGACTGATCAACCCGGGATGCCCCTCAGCCTTCAATCGCGCACCCATTGGCTGCGTAAAATGATAACTCTCCGGATCAACCAGCGCCGGGTACCCGTCGACCCGTGGGCGCAGATCCACCAAGGCGGCGTCACAACGGACTCCATATATCAAACGATCTCCAGTAATGCTTTCCCGGTCTCCAGAAATCACCATCTGCTCAAATCCAGCATCCCGTAACAGCCGGGCTTTCCAGTGATATACGGTCTCGTAAACGGACGTTGCCACCGTATCTGCGCCATACCAGATACCAAAAGAACCATCACTGTACCGGCTTGCCGTCCAGTTTTTAAACGGGAATCCGATGGCTGCGAACCACTCAGCTTCCTCGAATGGACGGTCAAGGACAGGCGTCTGGGAGATATAGTTGTGCGGCTTGGCAGATCTTTCGTACTGTTGTGCCACGAGCCAGTCTTCATGGTAGTCCGAAAGATCGTCAAACAGATTTTCAGACACCCGCAAACTGATGATGTTGCGAATCAGCGTCTGGTGTGTGTCCGCCAGCGTCAGACCGTCAAAGAAGGATTCCGCCAATCACCCGCCCCTGGCCCGGTCCAGATAGGCACGCACCATCAACAATCCGGTGAATCCCCACTCGCGGATCACTTCCACGGGGGTTCGATGATCAAACGCGCGGTTACGCGTAGTCATCCATTGATAAGCCAGGTCCCTGTCATGCGGAAAAAGCAATCGCAGATTTTTATGTATGGCGAGTAAATGGCCAGCACGCTCCAGCAGATCCCTGTTTGCGCCCAGGGGTTCGCCTTTGCGGTAGCGACTGAGGGCGGCGCGATTGTCGGCTGCCAAACCCAGCAAGGCAAGCTGATCTTCACTGGCCACCCTCCAAAGGTCGAAAGCCTTCATCAGCATTTTTGCCAGGACGGACCGGTCATGGACTTTGCTTTCTTTGTCTGTCGTGACCGCTGCTTGAGTCATGGTGCGCCTCCTATGCCATGAAACAATTATAACAATTAATGTTATATTTGCAACTGGCTTTCTTTCGCCCGCACCAACCTGGTCAAATGGTGGATTGCAAGGATCTGCGCTGGCCTGCAAGCGGATCATATCCCGATCCACACGCGCTCCGACGCCCGTGTCACCGCCACATAGAACGCGCGGTGGTACTCATCGGGATCGGACTTTCTCATTATGCCGTACAGATCGTTCAGGTCCACTATGGCGTAATGAAACGTGCTGCCCTGGGATTTATGGGCCGTCATGGCATAACCGTGCATGGCCGGGGCGCAGGCGCGGGTCATCGCCCACGCGCGCCGTGAACCGGCCGCTGTCCGCCGCGGGGCATTACGGTATTCGTTCCATGCCTCCTGCTGCATCCGGCGGTGCTCGAACTGGTTATTCGCCACGAAAAACTCCACCACTTCCCGATCGGGCATTTCGGCGGTGATCCACCAACTGGCGATGTCCGCATACGGGTGCGCCATGGGCGCGCAGGCCCGGACGGTCATTTCCGTGTTGTTCTGCACGAGAATGACGTCATCGGATCGCTCGGTTTTTTGCTGATGGTTTTCCTCCAAGGTCGGTGACAACGCGTCTTCCCAGAACCTCGCCCCGCGCATATGCGCTCTGGCTGCCGGCTTGAACCCGTACATCGCCTCTCTGGCCACCAGCGTCTCTCCGGGCCAGAACGGGGCTTCCGGAAAGTTGCTTTCCGCCTTGAACAACGGGGCCAGTTCACGGTGAATGAAGGCGTTGTGGCAGTCCACCACCTGATTGCGCCAGGCCACCACCCGGACATCCTTGCTCGGGAAGCGGGTGCGCAACGTCACGGCGCCAGCCGCTATGCGGTCGACGGGCGAGGTCAGCACATGCCTGCCCATTTCGTCCGCATGCGCGGTAATGAACGCACTGGCCATGGATGGCGTGAACACGCCGGTCGCCGAACCTTCGATGTGCCGCCGGATCTCCTGTGCGAAAACGGCAATGGGATGGGGCTTTCCCATGGATTTCTGCCGGACCATCTCGACCAGGGCATGGTGTTCCTTGACCGTCTCGAATACGGGCGGTGTGCGGTGTTTCTCCGGTGCATCGGCCTGGGCGAACAGGGGACCCACCAGGTCATCCGCCGCTATTTCCGGCTCTACTGGTAGCAACTGCCCGGGGTCCCCCACATAAAGAATGCGCGGACGTCGGCCGGAATGCTGGAATTGCGCGATATGGGATAACAGTTGGGCGCCGACCATGCTGGCCTCGTCGATCACCACCAGATCGTAATCCTCGAAGTAAGTCCCCTTGCCCTGCCGGTCCAGGTCCAGTTGCATCCCGCCGTCGCGATCTTCGCGCAGCCGCAGGCCGAGCAGAGCATGCAGGGTTCCGCTCCATATTTTTCTGGATCCGGATCCGGATTGTGTTGTGTTTGTCGCTTCGGCCAGCTTGGCGGTAATCACTGAAACGGCTTTGTGGGTCGGTGCGCATACTGCCACCCGTTGATGGGTCGCAGCCAGGATAAATTGCACGAGGAGCCAGGTCTTCCCGGTGCCGGCATAACCGGACAACACGCAGGATTGCGGACTCTCCCCTCTTCCCTGGATGAATCGGACCAGCTCCGCGAATGCCGCGCGTTGATCCGCGGTGGACTCTTCGGGCAGATCGGCCGAATAGCGAACAACGCCGTCCTCAACCGGCGCATATGCCCGGCCGGAAATGGTGCCGCCAAGATTGGTCATGCCCAACCATCCTCCATTTGCATTGGGTCACAGTCCGGTGGTTGAGGCGGCGGCTCCCCGCCCCGTTTTGGACTAATGAACCATGGCCTCGAACTCTCCGGGGAAGATGGTCTGCAGGAGCCGGAGTTCAGCCTCCTGGTTTTCCTCAGTGATCTCGAAATCAACGAGGCTTTCGGTTTCCTTCGGGTCGTCCCGTTCTCGCTTGGCTTCCGCGAAGGAAATGATCTGGCATGGTTTGTGGTTTTTATGGGTCTGCATTTTGTGCTCCTTGTGTTTGTCGTCGTGTAAGTGATGTCGATGAGTAAACAGTAGCACGGCTGCACGGGTTAAACGAAAATTTAGCTTTGGAATGGCCTGGTAACTGTTCCCTTGATATATCCCTGCTCGCCCAGGGCAGACACTTCCTCTCAAGGACGCCTCTGAAGACTGCCGCGCTCCGGAAACCGCCTGCCGGATTTTCGCCGCACCGAGCGTCTGCCCTGGGCGCGCGCCATGCTTGATCACCTTGACGACCCAGCCGTGCTGCATTGGGACTACGCGGAAGGCGACGGCGGCATCCACACCTATGTGTGGCTGCAAGCCTTGGACTACCTGATCGTGATGAAAAAGTACCGCGACAGCAGACGACGGCTGATCACGGCATTCTGGCTGGAGTATGAGAACAAGCGGCGCACCCGAGTTCGACAGTTCATCGGCAAAAATCGTCAATTTCGTAATGCCGCCCCAGCATTCATAGGGGTTTCAGCGC
>NZ_DAHVHY010000087.1 GCF_027322205.1 Acidithiobacillus sp. | reverse complement strand
TGCGGCACCTTGCGCACCACCGTCGGCATCATGCCCATGCGGCGCAGGTTGGAGCGCACGGCATTGGCGGAGACGGCGTTCATTTCGCCTTTTTTCTTTTCGTTGCCGCCAGGCGTGGTCGCCTCCCAGGTGAAATCGTAGGTCTTCGCCTCGCGGATTGCGGATTTCTTGCCTTTGCCCAAGACTGACGCCATGCGTTCACCTGATCCCGTTCACCAATTACACCCGTATATAGATCAATCTCACTAATTTGCAATGGGTGCGGCAGTGCGGATCGACGGGCCTATGGCGAGCTATTTTTAAGAGACCGGTCTCTGCCAGAGTTTGTCCCAGCTTTGCTGGGCGGCGAGGCCGAGACGTTGGGGGAGTGTCTTTTGGCGCTGGTAATGGAGGGCGAGCACTTTGCCCTTTTGTGCCGCTTCCAGGATGATTTCGTCGCTGGTGGCGAGTTGATCCACCAATCCCAGTTGCAAGGCTTTGCTGCCTAGCCAGGCTTCGCCGGTGGCGACCTGTTCTAAATCCAGTTGCGGGCGGTACTGCTGCACAAATTCGCGGAACAGGGCATGGGTTTCTTCCAGTTCTTCGCGTAGCTTGGCCCGGCCGCTTTCGGTATTTTCTCCGAAGAGGGTGACCGTGCGCTTGAATTTGCCGGCGGTGAACTGTTCCCAGTCGATGTTGCGGTCTTGCAGCCAGCGGTGGAAATTGGGGATCTGCGCGACCACGCCAATGGAGCCGATGAGGGCGAAGGGGCTGGCGACGATACGATCGGCAGCGACGGCCATCATGTAGCCGCCGCTCGCGGCGACGGTGTCGATCAGTGCCGTGACCTGGATTTTGGCGGCGCGCAGGCGCAGTAGCTGGGCGGAGGCGAGGCCGTAGGTGTTGACCATGCCGCCGCCGCTTTCCAGGCGCAGCAGGACGGTGTCGCCGGGTTTGGCGGCCTGAATAATGGCGGAGATTTCTTCACGCAGGGCGCTGACGGCCGAGGCGCGGATGTCGCCCTTAAAATCGAGCAGATAAGCACAGCTTTCGGTAATAAGCGCTTTAGCCTTGTCTTTGTGGTCTTTTTTGAGGGTCTTTTGATGGACTTTCAGGGCTTTTTTGTCCAGCCGGTATTGCTGGACGTTTTCGCTGGATTGCTCTAGTTGTTTGCGCAGGTCGCTGACCTGCACCTGCCCTGATGTGGGGCTTTTGCGTTTGTTCATGGCCATCGCGGTGACGCCGCCCGCGACGATAAGCAAGGCGACCACGATAGTGACGGTGTCGGCGAGGAAAAGCAGGTAGTGACTGAAGAAGGTTTCCATGGCGCAAAGATAGGCGGAAAGGCGATAGCTGTAAAGATTTCGGATATGGTTGATGGCTGGCGCGTGCAGGCTTATCATTTTGCTTCTTGCCGAGGTGTTGCTTTTCATGATCCATGTGAAGTTTTTTGCCAGCGTGCGCGAGCGTATCGGGGTGGGGGAAATATTCTTGGCGGTGCCGGAGGGTGGCGTAACGGTGGCGGAGGTGTTGGCGCTGGCGGAAGGGGAGGCCGGGGTGCCTCTGCAAGACGCGCATCTGCTGGCAGCGGTGAATTTGCAGCATGTGTCTTTTGCTGGTGTGGTACAGGATGGCGATGAGGTAGCATTTTTCCCGCCAGTA
The DNA here is from genome assembly GCF_027322205.1 of Acidithiobacillus sp. GTDB lineage: Bacteria > Pseudomonadota > Gammaproteobacteria > Acidithiobacillales > Acidithiobacillaceae > Acidithiobacillus. Next base: position 5,921 of record NZ_DAHVHY010000087.1, on the reverse strand, counting down.
ACAGGTGGTTAGTTGTGATCATTAAAGTACAGCAGGAAGATTTTGAGCCCATGGCGGAGATGGCGGCTTATCCAGTGGATGCCATTGCCGGGGCCGGTGGCTCGGTCACTTTTATCGGGACGGTACGCGATTATAGCGAGGCGGCGGATATCCTCGCCATGGAGATCGAGCATTATCCGGGGATGACGGAGCGCGAACTGGAACGCATCAGTGCCGAGGCCGCCCGACATTACGATATTATCGATAGTCTGATTATTCATCGCTACGGCCATCTGGCACCCCAGGACAACATTGTGATGGTGGCGGTCTGGTCGCGGCACCGGGCGGCGGCCTTTGATGCCTGTCGTTTTTTGATGGATGTCCTGAAAACCAGTGCGCCTTTCTGGAAAAAAGAGGTCACCCCTGCGGGCGTGCGCTGGGTGACCGATTGCCCCGGCTGCCGTGCCGGAAGCCGCGAGGGGCACACCCATGCTCCCTATTCCCATACACACAGTTGAAGTGAGATTCTATGCCAAGTTTTGATGTGGTGTCTGAAGTGGATATGCAGGAAGTGGATAATGCCCTGCATACAACGGTTAAGGAAATAAATACCCGCTATGACTTTAAGGGCAGCAAGGCGTCGATGGAGCGCAAGGAGAAGGAGATCATCCTGGTCGCTGAGGATGAATACAAGCTGGGACAGATGATTGATTTGCTCTCGATGCGCATGGTGAAGCGCGGGGTGGATTTGAAGGCTCTGGATGTGGGCAAGGCGGCGTCCGCAGCGGGCGGGATGGAGCGGCAGGTGCTGGGCCTGAAAGTCGGGCTGGAGACAGAAGTGTCCAAGCGCATGATCAAGTTCCTGAAAGACGGTAAGTTCAAGGCGCAGGGCAGTATTCAGGGAGAGCAGTTGCGGGTGTCGGGCAAAAGCCGGGATGAGTTACAGGCGGCTATTGCCGCGCTGCGGGGGCACGATTTTGGTCTGCCAATACAATTCAACAACTTCCGGGACTAAGCGTTAGTATGCACAGGGATAACATGCGTAAAACAAAGCGGGCGGCACGCGTTGCAGAGATGCCGAGCGTGGCGGCGGCCACTTTATGAGCACGAATTCAGCACGGCGCACGGCGCTCTATGATTGGCATGTCGCGCATGGCGCGCGCATGGTGGATTTCGCGGGGTGGGAGATGCCTCTGAATTACGGCTCGCAGTTGGCGGAGCATGAGGCGGTGCGGCAAGCGGCGGGGCTTTTTGATGTCTCGCACATGCGGCCTCTGGACCTGAGTGGGCCGGATGTGCGGGAACTGCTGCGCTATGCCTTGGCCAACGATGTGGCGAAGCTGGATGCGGTGCCGGGTAAGGCGCTGTATAGCACGATGCTGCAAGGCAATGGCGGGATCATTGACGATCTGATTGTTTATCACCGTGGAAACGGCAGGTATCGGATTGTGCTGAATGCAGGAGGGGCAGAGGTGGATACGGCGCATCTGCAGGCCCTGGTGGATGCCAGGGGCTGGCGGGTGGCCCTAGGCAAGCGGCCGGATCTGGGGATTCTCGCGGTACAGGGTCCCACCGCGCGAGCACTGGCGGCAACGGTGTTGGGGATGCCCGCATTGGTGGAGTTGCCGGTCTTTCATGCGCTGGAGCAGGGCGATTTTTTTGTTGGACGTACTGGCTACACCGGTGAAGACGGTGTCGAAATTATCGCTGCGAATACTTTGTTGCCGGGCTTGGCGGATCGCCTGATCACTGCCGGGGCGCGACCGGCGGGATTGGCGGCACGGGATAGTTTGCGTCTGGAGGCGGGGCTGGATCTTTACGGTCAGGATATGACGACGGCGGTTTCGCCTTATGCGAGTAATTTGGCCTGGACGGTGGATTTGCGGGCCGCAGAGCGGAATTTTCTGGGGCGGGCGGCGCTGGCGGCACAGTCGGCCACGGGGGGGGGTGCCAAGCTCATCGGTCTGGCGATGCGCGAGGGCATTCCCCGTCATGGTTATGTGGTGGAAGATGCGGCGGGGCAGCCTTGTGGGGTGGTCACCAGCGGTATTTTCTCGCCCAGCCTGCAGTGCGGCATCGCGCTGGCCCGTGTCGATGCCGCATTGGAGCCGGGGGCCGTATGCGCCGTTGTGGTGCGCGGCGTACGGCGTCCGGCGCTGGTGGTAAAGCCGCCTTTCTGGCGGAAAGGCGTGGCGACTTTTTCTTTTCCTGAGGAGTATGCGGCATGAGCAAGATTCCGGAGACGTTGCGTTACAGCGACACCCATGAGTGGGTTGAAGACCTGGGGGGCGGACGCTACCGGGTGGGGATTACCGATCATGCCCAGGAATTGCTGGGGGATCTGGTGTATGTGGAGGTGCCTGAGGTCGGCAAGGCGATTCGTGGTGGCGAAGTCTGCGGCGTGCTGGAATCGGTCAAGGCGGCGGCGGATTTGTATGCGCCCGTCAATGGCACGGTGCTGGAGCGTAATGATGGGCTGGGGGATAACCCGCAGTGGCTCAATGAAGACCCCTATGGCCAGGGCTGGATGATGGTGGTCGAGGCCGACGCCGTAGCCTGTGCCGGACTCTTGGATGCGGTAGCTTATGGTAAATTAGCGGAGTCTTAAGTAAATGCCCTATATTCCCCACGATGGGTTGGAGACGGCGGCCATGTTGGCCGCCGTCGGCGTTGAGCGCCTCGACCAGCTTTTTGATGAAATCCCGCCCACTTTGCTAGTGCATGACATGGTCTTGCCCGAAGGGCTGTCGGAGATGGCCCTGCACCGCGAACTGGAAGGGCGGGCCATGAGCAATGCCCCGTTGCGCTGCTTTGCGGGGGGTGGGGCTTATGCCCACCACATCCCAGCCATCGTCTGGGAAATTGCCGGGCGCGGCGAGTTCTATTCCGCCTATACGCCGTATCAGCCGGAAGCCAGCCAGGGCACGCTGCAGGTTGTTTATGAATACCAGAGTTTCATCACGCGGCTGACCGGGTTGGAGGTGAGCAATGCCTCGCTCTACGACGGGGCTTCGGGGCTGGCGGAGGCCTGCCTGATGGCGCTGCGTATTCAGGGTGGCGACAAATCCATTCTGGTGCCGGAGAACCTGTTGCCGGGTTGGCGGCGAGTTTTGGACAGTGTGCTCGGCCTGCAACAGATCCGTTTGGTGACGGTGCCTTATGACCGGGCCACTGGCACCCTGGTATTGCCTGCGGAGGCGGGGGACGGGGCGGCGCTGATCATTCCCCAAAGCAGCGCCCTGGGCCTGCTGGAGCCCGTGGATGCGCTGACCGACTGGGCCCATGGCCATGGCCTGCTGGCTATTGCCGTGGTCAATCCACTGGCTTTGGCCCTGCTGAAGGCGCCGGGGGATTGGGGCACACAGGGCGCGGATATAGCGGTGGGTGAGGGGCAACCGCTGGGAATTCCCTTGACTGGCGGTGGGCCGTACTTTGGTTTTCTCGCCTGCCGCAAGGTCCATGTGCGGCAGTTACCGGGACGACTGGTCGCCAAAACCGTGGACGGGCAGGGCCGTGAGGGTTTTTGTCTGACCTTGCAGGCGCGGGAGCAGCATATCCGCCGTGGTAAGGCGACAAGCAATATCTGCACCAATCAGGGCCTGATGGTGACGGCGGCGACCATCCACATGGCGACGCTGGGCGGGCACGGGTTGCAGCAGACGGCGGTGCTCTGCCATGAACGGGCTGCTTTGTTGCGGGAACTGCTGACGGCGGTGCCGGGGGTGAGCCTGCCTTATGGCGGACCTTTCTTCCATGAGTTTGTGCTGCGTCTGCCACAGGCTGCCGTGGCGGTGCGGGATGCATTGCTGGGCCATGGTCTGCTGGCGGGACTTCCGCTGGCAGACTGGGGGATGGGGGAGGCGGGCGATCTGCTGGTGTGCACTACGGAGCTGCTGGAAGAGGTCGATCTGCTGGCGTATCGCGATGCCCTGACAGCTGTGCTGGAGACCTTATGAGCACTTCCATTTTCGATCATGATCACCATTTTCCGGGGGTGGAGTTGCCCTCCGATATTCCGGCGGAGCTACTGCGGAAGGCACCCCTGAATCTACCCAACCCGGCCGAACTGGAGGTGCTGCGCCACTACACCCGCCTGTCGCAGCAGAATTTTTCCATCGACACCCAGTTTTACCCGCTGGGCTCCTGCACCATGAAATATAATCCGCGGATTGCCCATACCATGGCCTCGCTGCCGGGCTTCGCGCGCCTGCATCCGGATACCCCGGCACCAGCCATGCAAGGGCTGCTGCAGGTGCTTTGGGAGTTGCAGGAATGGCTGGCGGCGGTGACCGGCATGGCGGCGGTGAGTCTGACCCCGGCGGCGGGCGCCCAGGGCGAGTTGGCGGGTGTCGCCATGATCCGCGCCTACCATGCGGCGCGCGGTGACCATGGACGGCGGAAGATGCTGATTCCTACGGCGGCGCATGGCACCAATCCGGCCAGTGCCCAGATGGCGGGGTTTGCGGTGGTGGAAATTCCCAATCTGGTTGATGGGGATCTGGATATGGCTTTTTTGGATCAGCATCTGGGACCGGATGTAGCAGGAATCATGCTGACCAATCCCTCCACTCTGGGGGTGTTTGAGCGCCGGATAGCGGATATTGCCGCCCGCGTTCATGGGGCGGGGGGGCTGCTCTATTATGATGGCGCCAATCTGAACGCCATTCTCGGGCGGGTGCAGCCTGGTCAGATGGGCTTTGATGTGATGCATCTGAATCTGCACAAGACTTTTGCGACGCCCCATGGCGGCGGCGGGCCGGGTGCCGGTGCTGTAGCGGTGCAGGAACGCCTGCGTCCTTTCTTGCCTCTGCCCACGGTTGGGCGCGAAGGCGGGGGCGCGCTGCGCTGGGTGACCGAGCAGGAGTTGCCCCGGAGTATCGGCCGGTTCAGTGCCCATGGCGGCAATATCGGCGTGTTGCTGCGCGCCCATGCCTATCTCCGTCGTCTGGGTCGGGTGGGGGTAAGCCGGGTATCGGCTTATGCCGCGCTCAATGCCAACTACCTGCTCAAGGAGTTGCAGAGGGTGGGCTATCAGGCGGCTTTCCCGGAGCGGCGTGCCAGCCACGAGTTCATCCTGAGCGTCAGCGATCTGCAGAAAGCGACGGGCATCCGGGCGCTGGATGTGGCCAAGCGCCTGCTGGATTTCGGGATTCACGCGCCGACCATTTACTTTCCGCAACTGGTGCCCGAGTGCTTGCTGATCGAGCCGACGGAGACGGAAAGCAAGGCGACCCTGGACCGCTTTGTGGCGGTCATGGCGCAGATTCGTCAGGAGGCACTGGAGCAGCCGGAACTCTTGCGTGAAGCGCCCCACCATCTGCCGGTGGGGCGCCTGGATGAAGCGCTGGCGGCGCGCCGCCTGGATGTGGCGGCGGCACAATGACGGCATCTCCGGCGGGTCTGCTGGATGCGCTCGGTGAGGTGTTGCTCGATAAAGAGCGGGCGCTGCGCCTGATTCTGTCCGGCTTTCTGGCCGGTGGGCATGTGCTGGTGGAAGATGTGCCGGGGGTAGGTAAAACGACCTTATCACTGGGATTGGCGCGTCTGCTGGGTCTGGATTTCGCACGGGTGCAGATGACCGCCGATCTGCTGCCGGGGGATATTCTCGGGAGCAGCCTCTTCGATCCGCGCGAACAACGCTTCGTCTTTCATCGCGGGCCTATTTTCCACGCAGTGGTACTGATGGATGAAATCAATCGGGCCTCGCCGCGCAGTCAGTCGGCCCTGCTGGAAGCCATGGCAGAAGGGCAGGTATCGGCGGATGGACAGAGCTTTCCGCTGCCCAAGCCCTTTTTTGTGGTCGCCACCCAGAATCCACAGGAACATGCCGGGGTCTTTCCGCTGCCGGAGAGCCAACTGGATCGTTTCACACTGCGTTTGTCACTGGGCTATCCGAGCCACGAGGCGGAGCGGCGCTTGCTGGCGGGGGAAAACCGGCGGCC
>NZ_DAHVHY010000086.1 GCF_027322205.1 Acidithiobacillus sp. | reverse complement strand
ATCCTCTTGATTTGGGAGATACAAGGGATAATCCTCATCACCCGCTTACTGTACGGCTCCGCAACGATCACCCCCGCATAGGCAAACGACAACTAGGTGTTTTGCGGAACCACCTTCAGCGGCCGCGCATCGGGCTGATCCGGATGATGAAGCAGCCAGCCATGGGCTACTTCAAAGGCGCCCCAAAAGCAGAGGGCGATAATAATAAGGACCAGCCATTGTTTCATACACGTCCCGCCTGTGGCAGCCAGATCATAATCATTCTCCTAAAAAATATGCATCAGCGCATGGATGAAGCTCTGTATCCTGGTACTCACTGCAGGCTCTGATTTGGGCGGTAAATAGCCCGCCAGGAAATAACCGACGGGATATTTATGTCCCGGATCACGCCCCGGCGCCAAGGTCCCGGTATCCGGATTATAACGTGCGGTCACCACATCCGGTGGCTGAAAAAAACCAACATCAGGCTCAGCCTTTAACGCCGTGTGCATGTAGCGAATCCAGATAGGCAAAGCCTGGCGAGCCCCGGCGGCCCAACTCCCCATCGTGCGATTATCGTCATACCCGACCCAGACCGAGGTGGTGATATTGGGATTAAATCCATTGAACCAGGCGTTATCCTCATGATTAGTCGTGCCTGTTTTCCCGGCCAGGTCATGGCGATGCAGAATCTGCGCCGCCACACCGGTACCCACCCGGATGACCCGTTCCATCATCCGTGTCATCAGGAAGGCCACCCCTGGCGGTATCACCGTATGCTGTGGGGGTGGCCGGTACCCCAGCGGACAATCCATCAGCGACACCTCCGTACCGTGCGCCGTCACAATCTTGCGGATCAGATAGGGATGGGGCAAAAAACCGCCGCTGGAAAACACCGAATAGCCCCGCGCGATCTGCAATGGCGTAATGTCGCCAGAGCCCAGCACCATGGAGGGCGAGGCAGGGATCTGCTTGGCCGGAATCCCAAAACGCTCCACATAACGCTTGGCGTAAGGAATACCCACCTGCATCAGTAGGCGTACGCTCGGCACATTATGGGAATCGGCCAGATCTTCCCAGACCGGGAAGGGCGTGTTGGAGAAGGTGCGACTGTAGTTGGTCGGCGCATACACCTGGCCGTTACTGAGGTGGATCACCAGCGGCGTGTCGGCGACGAGGGATACCGGCGTCAGATAATGTGTCTTGCCGCTGGCCAGATAGGTCGGCGCATCAATAGCCGACGAATAAACGAAGGGCTTGAAGCCGGAGCCGGGTTGCCGATAGGCATAGAGCGCGCGATCAAAGTGACTGGATTCATAGCTGAAACCTCCGGACAGGGCAAGAATCGCCCCCGAACGACTCGCCAGGGAGACCAGCGCACCCTGCACGCGGGGAACCTGAGTGAGCTGCCAGCCGCCATGGGGTATATCGTGCCAGACCTTCGTACCCCAGACCGAGTTGCCGGTCCCGGCGGTAGCCGCCACCACATAGCGCCGCAGCCAGATCAAATCGCCGGGCTGCAGCACCTGATTCACTGCCGTCGGTAGATTACCCCGGAGCTCCGAGCGCGCCCAGGCGACATCACGCAGGGTAAGATGGACAAGATGGCGCCCCTCGAAAGACACGGTTGCCGAGCGAACACCCGCCTTCAGTACCACCCCCCAGTGCAGGTTGGCGGGATTGTGATTCGGCAACTGACCGGGGCGTTGGCCCTGCAAGGCTGCCTGCAGGGCGCTGCCCTGCAATTGGGCAAGGGGGCCGTGCCAAGCCTTAGGATCCATACTATCGAGGCCCATACTGTAGTTTTCCAGACCAACGGCCATATCGGCATCTGCGGCCCGCTGATCCGCCGGATCAATGCTGGTGTAGACTCGCAGGCCAGTGCGGTAGGTAAAGTCCGCGCCAAAATGCTTCTGCAACCAGTTGCGGATCCATTCCGTCGCGTAGGGCGCTATATTGCTGGCCAGCGCATGGTAGTGGGCGCTGACCGGCTCAGCAAGCGCGGCCTGCTCCTGCGACCTGCTGACATAACCCAGATGCATCATGCGCCGCAACACATAGTTCCGCCGAGTTCTGGCGGATTGCGGTGAGGCGATGGGATTAAAGTACGAAGGCGCGGCGGGTAATCCGGCCAGCGTCGCCATCTCCCCCAGGGTAAGCTGATCCACTGTTTTACCGTAATACGTCTCGGCTGCCGCCTGTACACCGTAAGCCCCCTCGCCCAGGTAGATCTTGTTCAGGTAGAGGTCCAGAATTTGCGGGCGGTTCAGACGCGCAGCCAGTTTGTAGGCGAGGAGAATTTCGGCGACTTTGCGGGTAATGGTTTTCTTCGGAGTCAGGTAAAAGTTGCGCGCCACCTGCTCGGTGATAGTACTCGCCCCCTGCACCGGTGCCATATGCACCAGATCGACAAAAGCTGCGCGGATAATGCCGGGAAAACTGACCGGGTAATAGATGGGATTATGACTGTAAAACTTGGAGTTTTCTGCGGCAATAAAGGCATCCTGCAGGGTTTTTGGCACCTGTTTGAGCGGCAACGCATAGCGCAACTGCGGACCCGCCACTTGCAGCAGACGACCATTGTCGGCATAAATGCGCAGCGGTTCTTGCGGGTGCCAGTTCTCCAGTTGCACCACCGGTGGCAGTTCCCGCCAGATGCGCCAGGTCCAGATGCCCACCCCGACAGCGACATTGATGCAGAGCAGTACCATGATGATAAATGTCCAGAAAACCCAGCGCCGCCGCCGGGTACGCGTCCCGCGCGCCACCAAAGTCAGCCCCTGATCCGCAAAAGCACGGGCCTCAGAGCCATGATTCCCCCTCATGGAGCAGACGGGTGAACCATCCCGCAGGCTGCACTGCGGTTTTGGCAACCACCGGCACGGTCTGCAGGAGATGGCCATGCCAGCTAACAGACAGGGTACCAATGGATGCACCGGCGCGAATGGGCGCCTTAAGACCGGCGGCAGGAATAAACTGCGTATTCAGTTTGGTGCCTTGTTGCTGTTTGGGCTCCGACACGATCACCGCGCTGGTGGTCACCCCCTGCACGGCTGCCGGGCTCCAGTCTCCATGATGGATTTGCGCCACCACCTGTCCGGCCGTATACAGGGGAACATCCTGCCAGCCATCCCAGCCATAATGGAGCAGCGCACTGGCATCGCTACCTGCCGCACTGCGCGAGGAGGCACCCATGACGACCGCCACCAGGGTGCGGCCGTCATGGGTCGCGCTGGCATCCAGATTCCAGCTGTCTTTCGCCGCCAGACCGACACCCAGGCCGTTGATGTCCGCCCGACCAGCGAGGGGGTTGTAGTTGTACTGGGTGATATGGTTGTAGGTGTACGCGGTTTTTCCGGCCAACTGCAACACCTCAGGATGCGCCCGGATCAAATACTCCGAGAGCCGCGCAATATCCAGTGCCGTACTCGTCTGACCGGGCTGGGGCAAACCATCGGGGTTGGTAAAGTGGGTGCGTTGCAAGCCCATAGCCCCGGCATCACGATTCATCAGGTCCACAAAACCGCTGACGCTGCCCGCTACCGTCTGGGCGATGGCGATGGCGGCATCATTACCCCCCTCAATGAGCAGGCCGCTTTCCAGTTGAGCCATGGTCACCGGCATACCGGGCTGGATAAACATCCGTGAACCCTGCGCATGCCAGGCTGAGTCCGAAACTCGGATATTGGCCTGCGGCTGCACCAGCCCCTGTTTTTCCGCCTGATACAGGACGTAGGCGGTCATCAATTTGACCAGCCCGGAGGGATTGAGGGGTTTTTCGGCATGCTCCGCCATGAGCACTTGGCCGCTGTTGACGTCCAGGAGAACAGCACCTTGTATGCCCGTCAGTTGCGGTGCCGGCATGGGTGGCGGCGGGGGCAGGGTCGGTAATGAGGATAAATTCGGGGTGGCCGCATCGGCACTCCCCCATGCAATCAAGACCACAAGGGCCAGAACTTTGGGCGATTTCATCGTTTTCGGCGGCTCTTTAATCCGGCTAATAATACCACATTGGAAATCTGTCAGCAGAGAAAAGTTCCCAGTTGACATTATCTTTACCCATCCGCCGGAGAGTGCGGCAGCGAAATACCGCACCAGCACAGCATGAGCAGTCAGAGATCAAGCCCCTCGACGTTGCAAATAACGCTGCAGTAAAGCCATCGTCGAGGCATCGTGGGGATGACTGGCCGTACCCCGCATATCCGCCACAATCCGCTGCGCCAACACCTTGCCCAGTTCCACGCCCCATTGATCGAATGAGTCGATGCCCCAGATAATGCCCTGGGTAAAAACGCTGTGCTCATAAAGTGCCACCAGAGCCCCCAGAGTGGGCGGCGTAAGCGCATCAGCCAGTAACACGCTACTCGGTCGATTGCCGGAAAAAACGCGGAAAGGCACCTGCGCTTCGGCAACGCCCTCAGCACGCAATTCCTCCGCCGTCTTGCCAAAAGCCAGCGCCTCGGCCTGCGCGATGAGGTTAGCCATCAGCAACTCATGCTGCTTTGCCAACGGACTGAGCGGTTGACAAAAGCCGATAAAATCACAGGGAATCAGGCGTGTCCCCTGATGAATCAACTGATAGAACGAATGCTGCCCATCGGTACCGGGCTCGCCCCAGATAATAGCGCCCGTATCGACGGCAACAGGATGACCGTCTTCATCCACGCTCTTGCCATTGCTTTCCATCTGCAATTGCTGGAGATAAGCCGGGAATCGCGCCAGATCATGGGCATAGGGCAGTATGGCCTGGGTCTGCGCATCCCAGAAATTGTTATACCAGAGCGCCAGCAGACCCATGAGCACCGGCAGGTTCTGCTCCAGGGGCGCCGTCTGAAAGTGGGTATCCATCGCATAAAAACCCGCCAGCAAGGCGGTGAAATGCTCAACCCCCACACCCAGCATGATAGACAGACCGATGGCCGAATCCATGGAATACCGACCCCCAACCCAGTCCCAGAAGCCGAACATGTGCTCGGTGTCCATCCCGAAGGCCTTGACCGCTTCAGTGTTGGTAGAGACCGCGACAAAATGCCTGGCCACTGCCGCCTCGCCCAAGACCGAGGTAATCCAATGGCGTGCTTCCTGGGCATTGGTCGTGGTCTCCAGGGTGGTGAAGGTTTTGGAAGAGACGATGAACAAGGTCTCGGCGGGGTCCAGATTTGCCGTAACGTCGGTAAAGGTCGCGCCATCCACGTTGGCGACAAAACGCAGTTCCATGCCGGGGTGACGGTAGGCGCGCAGGGCCTTCCAGGCCATCTCCGGCCCCAGGTAGGAGCCGCCGATGCCGATATTGATGATCTTGCGAATAGGCTGGCCGGTCGCTCCTCGCCAGGCGCCCTCATGAATGGATCGGGTGAAAGCGGCCATGTGTTCCAGCACCTTATGGACTTCCGGCACCACATCCACCCCCGCCGTACGCATGACACGGCCTTTGGGCGCGCGCAGGGCCGCATGGAAAGCCGCCCGCCCCTCCGTGTGGTTGATCCGTTCGCCCGCGAACATGGCCGTGCGGCGCTCTTCCAGGTGCCGCGCCCGCGCCAGGGCCATCAGCAAACGCAGGGTCTCCCGGTTAATGAGGTGTTTGGAATAATCCAGATACAAACCACAAGCCTCGGCGGAGAAGTGCTGAGCGCGCTGCGGATCGTCATGAAAGAGTTGACGCAAGGTCACCTCCTCCCAGCCTTGCCGATGCTGCTGTAAATCCTGCCAGGCAGATGAGGTGTTCAGGGGTGCGGACACGGAAAAACTCCTTGCATAGAGCGGGGTAGACGCGAAAGAGCGACAGTTCTGTTCAGACCTGTTTGTCCGTATCCAGCGCGAAATGCCCGGAAAACTCCGCGTGGTCGAGAACATGACCGAGGGGATGAAATTCACGGGCACGGGGGTCGGCAGCGGGGGGCGGTCCGAATTGGTCGCTGTCGTGACCCACCTTGCGAAGCCGTCCTTTCACCGACTCCCAGTGGGCACCTTCGGCAAGCCCGAGGGTGGGCAGGTCGGTCGCCATCAGGATGAAGTCGTAGTGTTGGAGCTGGTGGCTGGCGACGGCCTCCGGCGGGCGGTATGCCATGGTCCCAAAATCGTTGCGCCCCAGTTTGGTACCGTCGGGCAGCGGACCACCTTCGTGGATACCTTCGGCAGCGGGTGGCAGGTCATAGATCAGCCACTGAACCTTGCGGCCCGGCTCTGCCTCGCGGTGTTCCATCAGCAGGACCAAGCTTTTGGTATTGGATGGTAAATGTTGCCAGAAGATCGGCGGGGTACGCCCAGCGCCGGGTTGGGTAAAACGTCTGGGAATCCAATCATTAGGATCGATGCCGGTACTGAATACTTTCATCTCTGCCATGGTGGTCTCCTCATTGGTGTGCAGACAGTTGGCCGAGCACTGCGATCGTCTCCGCCGCTCTGGCCAAGCCTGCAGGAAATACCGAAATACCCGAACTCCTAGACTAAGGGTAGTAGATGATTGGAGGTTTAGCGACCCAGGTTTTCCTCCAACGCCCACTGATCGTCGAGGGTCTCGCGGCGGCGGATGAGGCGGTGCTGGTGGCCGCTAATGAGCACCTCGGGAGGACGGGGGCGGCTGTTGTAGTTGCTGCTCATGGCGAAGCCGTAGGCCCCGGCGCTCATGACGGCGAGCAGGTCACCGGCCTTGGCCGCTACCGGGCGGTCCTTGGCGAGAAAGTCACCACTTTCACAGACCGGGCCGACGACATCCATAGCTTGTCCTGTTTCGGCGCTTTGGTGCAGGGGCAGGATGTCATGCCAGGCTCCATAAAGTGCGGGGCGCAACAGGTCATTCATGGCCGCATCCACCACGCAGAACTGCTTGCTGCCGTTGTCCTTGAGGTATTCCACCTTGGTCAGCAGCACGCCGGCATTGCCCACCAGCGCACGGCCCAATTCCACTACCCGCCGTGCCGCTACGCCTTGCAAAGCCTGATCCAGTGTCCAGGCGTAGTCCGCGGGGCTGGGCGGGATTTCGTCGTGGTAGCGAATGCCCACACCGCCGCCCAGATCCAGATGCTGGAGGGCAATCCCATGGGTCGCCAGTTCGTCATACAGCGCGCGCACCCGCACTGCGGCCTCACCCAGGGGCGTCAGGTCCAGCAACTGGGAGCCGATATGGCAGGCAATACCTTTCAGCTCCAGCGCCGGGTGCTGCGCGGCTTGCAGGTAGAGGTGGCGGGCCTGATCCATGGGGATGCCGAACTTGCTCTCTTTCAGCCCCGTGGCGATGTAGCGATGGGTGCCGGGGTCCACGTCGGGGTTGACCCGCAGAGCGACGGGCGCACGTTTGCCCATGTCGGCAGCAATGTCCGCAATGCGCCAGAGTTCGGCGGCGGACTCGACATTGAGGCAGAAGATAGCGGCGTTGAGGGCAGCGCGGATTTCGACGCTGGACTTGCCGACACCGGAAAAAACGATCTTGCCGACATCGCCACCCGCACGCAGCACCCGCTCCAGCTCACCGCCAGAGACAATATCGAAGCCCGCGCCCATCTCCGCAAAAATCCGCAGGATGCGGAGATTGCTGTTGGCCTTGACCGCATAACAGACCTGGGTATTGTCACCGAGGGCAGCGCTGAAGGAGTGATAGC
>NZ_DAHVHY010000085.1 GCF_027322205.1 Acidithiobacillus sp. | reverse complement strand
CGCTACAGACCTATTTGGCGAGTGGCGGCGGTTATTAGTGGATCGTTTTCAGGAAAACGAGGTGAAGTAATGTTACATGGCATCAACCATATAGCCCTGCCGGTCCGCAATCTGGATGTCTCTGACCGCTTTTATCGCGGAATCCTGGGGTTACGCGCCGTCGGCGAGCGGCCCGGCATGAAATTCTACACTGCGGGCTTGCACTACCATGATTTGGCTTTGATGGAAACCGGAGAGATATTCCCGGTCTCCGGTTTCGCGCATTTTTGCCTCGACGTGGAGGACGAACAAAGTCTGGCCGCGGTTTATGCTTGCTGCCGGGCTGCCGGGGCGCGGATATGGGAGCCCGTGGACCATACCATCCTGCGGGCTTTTTACCTTGTTGACCCGGATGGCCATATTGTGGAGCTTGGGGTGGATGTCCCCCAATCCGAATGGGGATCATGGCCGAATCCCTTTGGACGTGACGTAGCTTATCCGGGACTCTTATCACTCGTGAATAGGGGTGGTAGCTTGTTGAAGTCTGCACGTAGGCCGAAATGACTGGAGTCATCCAAACCGCCTCGCTCAGGAGACAGAACACGCCCCCATCAAAACCGGGCAGTGCTACCCGGAAACAGACGTCAGAACTTTAGTGACTGCGCCAACCGCAAAGCGTTTTCCGGTCATCTCAAAGCTCCTTAATTAAATTTTGTTGATGCATTGCAAACCGTTGCGCACGGCATTGGTCACTAAGCGATGATCGAAGGTTGCCAGTTGGCCCTCATGGGCGCAGGCCAGCGCCAAGAGGTAGCTATCGGTAGTCTGACCAGAAGTGAGCAGGCGCGATGGGTCGATATGGTCGACATCCAGCAGGCTGATGTCGTCTGGCCAAAAAACATGGCCAGGTGACGCGCGCAATCCCTGGATCAGCGGTGCCACGGCCGCTGGCGTGCCTGGTGAATTTGGATAACGCGGATGGCCCACGATGCGCAGTACACTATTCTCTGTTAAGGGACAGGTAGCCCATGCGGGTTGCCCATGGGCTGCAAACCATTCATGGGCCATATCATGCTGAACATGCATGGGGTCGATGAGCGCAATCAGCACGTTTACATCGAGCAAGAAGGTCATTATGGCAATTCATCGCGCAACTGATTCACTATTTTCAGAGTCGCCGGGAGTGCATCCGGGCGCACCGGCAGCAAGGGAATCCCATTACGTGAATGTCCACCAGAGGTGTTTTGTGGTTGCAGAGCCTGCCGCAAAAGTGCTGAAACAACGGCACCTACAGGCTTATGCTGTCGATCCGCCAGCCCTTTCGCCGCCGCCAGTACGTCATCATCAATCGCCAGTGTGGTGCGCATAGGTCGTTCACCTTGTGAGTCATCAGACATCTAGCATCATACATCAAAATAATTGGTCTGGCCATCAAGGAGAGTGGTGACTGTTCAGCCCGAGACCGGCTGAGAGCGATTTCCTTGGAATGTTTGTCGAAGTACGTCGAGGCGTGGGACTATTTCTGCCACCGATCGCCACCTGATGGCACCACCTTGAAGCACTGCGGTTGAAGAACTGATGCCGCCCTGCTACTGTACAAATATACATCGCCATTTGCAAGAGGCTTTCATGTGCTCCGCGTCTAAAATCAACGTAGAGGACGATTGCCCACATGACTAGCCGCCATGCTCACTCGACCATCACGCTGATCGCTGTCTGCTTCGGGCTGTTCATGATCCAACTCGACCTCACCGTGGTGAACGTCGCGTTAAAAAGCATTCAGGACAATCTGCATGCGGGCGTCACGGCCCTGCAATGGGTGGTCGATGCCTATGCCATTTTGTTCTCCAGCCTGATGCTGACGACCGGCGATCTGGGCGATCTTTTTGGCCGCCGCCGAATGTATACCGGCGGAATGGTGCTTTTCGTGCTGGGCTCCATCGCCTGTGCGGTGGCGCCTTCCTATGCGTTTTTAATCGGCGCGCGAAGCCTGCAAGGAATTGGCGCCGCTGCCGCGTTACCCAACTCGCTGGCTATTCTGCGAAACGCTTTTCCCGACGCACGGCTACGCGCGCGGGCCATCGGCTGGTGGGCGGGAGTGTCGGGTCTTGCAGTGGTCGCGGGACCGACCTCTGGGGGATTTCTGGTCGGAGCCTTTGGTTGGCGTTCCGTGTTCTGGATCAACGTGCCGGTAGGGGTTCTGGGTCTTTGGCTGACCCTCGGATTTGTCACAGAGTCCTCCCATCCACAGGGACGGAAGCTGGATATCTGGGGACAGGTTCTTGCTGCTTCCGCACTGGCCAGCCTTATTTTCGCCGTCATTGAAGGTCAGCCCCTCGGCTGGGGGAATATCCTGGTCATTGCCGCATTCGTGTGGGCGGGAATGAGCGGTGTGGCCCTGTGCTTGGTGGAACGACGTCATGCCCATCCTATGCTGGACTTCCGGTTTTTCCGGCAGCCGGTATTCACCGCGGCCAATGCGGCTTCTGGTCTCATGAATTTTGGCGTATTCGCGACGCTGTTTGCGTTCAGCTTATACCTGCTGCATATCCAGCAATTGTCGCCCGAACAGGTGGGTCTGCGCCTGGCCGTGATGTTTGCGCCGTTCGCCTTGAGCTTGTCCTTTGGTGGCCGCATCACCGGGCATTTTGGCAGCCGTTACCCTGCCGCGCTCGGGTTGAGCGCCACGGGAGCGGGGATGCTGCTGCTCTCTTTGGTTCCCCAGGTGACAGACGATGCACTGATGTACTCTGCGCTACTCATCATCGGCTTAGGCTTGGCCGCAGCGACACCTGCTCTGGTAGCTGCAGCCATTGGTGCCCTGCCCCCGGAAAGATCGGGAGCCGCCTCCGCATTCAATAACACCAGCCGTCAGGCTGGCGGCGCTTTGGGCGTGGCCCTGTTGGGTGGACTGGTCGGCGTGGACGCATCCATATCCACCGCTGGCGTTGAGGCCACCATTCTGGGCAGTGCTGTTGCGCTGTTGCTGGGTGGCTTTATTGCTTGGCAATTTATTTAGTTTCATACGACATAGAGGTAGCCTATGTGGTGTTTGGTATCGGCTTCTTGGGCACCGGAACCATCATGAAAGAAGGCGTCAATGTGCGGGGACTCAACACGGCCGCCACTTTGTGGGGTTCTGCCGCAGCCGGGGCTTGCTCAGGCGCGGAACAATGGGCACCGACAATCTTGGCTGCCATTTTTGTGCTCAGTGCCAACACGCTGTTAGCCCGGTCGTCAATCAGATCAACCGTAGGCCATTGGACAGTGATGGCACCGAACTGACGGCGGTGGTCTACCTGATTGTGGCGAGAGGTGAAGAAGGGGAATTGCGGGATCAGGTATTTGAGTGTTGATGGAACCTAACCAGGTTAAGCTCCCAAGTCTGCCCCTTTCAAAATCCGCGCATGATCATTACTCCGGTTCATATCCCGACTCAGGACAAGCTCCCCGCAGCCGCCTTCCCTTCTGGGAGGTTTGGACCGAGTTGCCATGGCATACACAGCTTTCTCCTTGGGCAGCGGCCACCAACTCATGCAGGATACCGCATTCAGCGGTTGCGTGTTGCCCATGGCAACGTCCGCGTAGTTGTTCAAGCTGCTGCGCCAACGCCTGTAGTGACTGGAGCTTTCCCTGTACGTGCGCCAGATGCGTATCGATCAGTCGATCCACGTCCTGGCAATCGTCCAGTGGGTGATCCAGCAAGTGCAATAGTCGCTGCACATCCGCAAGTGGCATATCCAACGCCCGGCAATGGCGAATAAAGGCTAGTCGCTCCAGATGTGCGGGGCCATAAGCGCGATAACCGTTCGCCCGCCGGACTGGTGCGGGCAATAGGCCTATCCGCTCATAATAACGAATGGTCTCTGGATCCACTCTCGTGGCCTGCCCAAGTGCGCCAATTCGCATATCATCGCTCCTTAAAAAAACAGTATAAATTCTTGACCCCGGAGTGGCTACAGGGTTTTTAATAATGATTCATCGGGTTTTCTGAGTAATGGTGACAACATGGTTACCGATTGCTGTAGCACCGACTGTTCCACGCACACGCAAACGCATCCCCGTTATCGCAAAGTGCTATGGGCAGCTTTGCTGGTGAATACTGCCATGTTCGCTATTGAACTGTTCGGAGGCTTTCATGCCGAATCGGCGTCGCTTCTGGCGGATGCGGCAGATTTTCTGGGGGATGCGGCCAACTACGGACTGTCGCTCGCAGTATTGGCACAAGGCCTGCTGTGGCGGTCGCGCGCGGCTCTCGTGAAGGGGACCACAATGGGGGTGTTTGGCGTCTTTGTCCTGGGTCGGACAGGCTGGGGGGCTGTGGCCGGATTGCCGCCAGAGCCAAGCACGATGAGCATGATTGCCTTTCTGGCGCTGGCGGCAAATCTCGGGATGGCGGTCCTGCTCTATGCCTTTCGCAGCGGCGACGCCAACATGCGCTCGGTCTGGCTGTGCAGCCGTAACGATGCCATCGGCAATCTCCTGGTACTGTTGGCGGCGTGGGGTGTCCTCCAGACCGGGCAGGTATGGCCCGACCTCGTGGTGGCTGGCCTGATGGGCACACTGGGATTAACCGCGGCCCTCTCGGTCGTCCGGCGAGCCCGGCAGGAACTTTGGGGGATATCGGCCGCCGTTTAATATTTCTGCTTTTTCAAATTCGACCGTTTCGGCCTCTGGGCTGGCGCGACACACAGCTAAACGAAAGGATGATGTATGGCACACCACCAACATGACGGTCATGACCATGCTGGCCATACCGCGGGGCTTCAGCAGACCCACGGCCACATGCATGGGCATAGTCATGCCCACGGCCCGGCAGACTACGGCCGTGCCTTCGCTATCGGGGTGGCGCTCAATCTGAGCTTTGTGCTGGTTGAGGTCGTGTTTGGAGTGATTGGGCATTCCCTGGCCCTGCTGGCGGATGCTGGCCATAACCTGAGTGATGTGCTGGCCATGCTGATGGCCTGGGGCGCCACTGCCCTGGCCCGCCGCCCACCTTCACTCCGTTTCACCTATGGGTTGGGCAGTTCGTCTATTCTGGCGGCCCTGGCCAATGCCGTATTCCTGTTGGTGGTGACTGGCGGGATCGCCTGGGAAGCGATTCAGCGTCTGCTGCAGCCAACTCCGGTAGACAGCGGTATCGTGATCGGTGTGGCGGCTTTCGGGGTGCTGATCAATACCGGGACGGCACTGCTGTTCATAGCGGGGCGCAAGGGCGATCTGAATATCCGGGCAGCCTTTTTGCACATGGCGAGCGACGCTGTCATCTCCCTTGGTGTGGTCATCGCCGGGATCGTGATGCTCTTTACGCACTGGTTTTGGCTGGATTCCACAGTGAGTCTACTCATCAGCGCGGTGATCGTAATCGCCACCTGGGGGTTATTGAGGGATTCCACCCAGTTGGCCCTGCATGGCGTGCCAGAAGGGATCGAAACCCAGGCAGTACGCGCCTATCTCGCCGCCCTGCCGGATGTGGTGGCAGTGCATGACCTGCACATCTGGGCTATGAGCACTACCGAAACGGCACTGACCGCGCACCTGGTCATGCCGAACGGCTATCCGGGGGACGCTCTTCTGAGCCAAGTCAGCGATGAATTGCAGGCGCATTTTAGGATCGACCATCCCACCTTGCAGGTGGAGACGGGCGATCCGACCCATCCATGCGCACTGGCGCCTGATCATCGCATTTGAGATTTTCTGGAAGGTTTACGCAAGGACCCAGAAACATGGCTTCGAGAAGATTTCTTTTCCACGATATTGTAAATGTAAGCAATGGTAACTCAGCGGCATCATCAGCGGTAAAGAAACGTTTCCCAGAAACACTTCCGTCGCAAAAAGCGCACCGCCGAAGGGAACATTGTAAATGGCGCCCATCCCAGCGCCACAGGCAGCGAGTAAGCGGGTCTCTGCAGGGCTTAGGCGTCCCCATTGTGAGGCGTCCTGAATCTTGCAGGGCGTCATCTCGGATGTGCCCGTTCCGGTGCCTCCATCGGAACGCCGCGTTAAATACCGCCTGGTTTTTATCGTGAATGGTCATCGCCTGGTGGAATACGACAACGAACGCGGCAAAAAAGCCGGACTATACTTGCAACGACGAGATGGTATTCGGCATTCCGACATGCCCACGGCAGGAGATCGATCGATGGACAGCATGGATGTATCACCGCGAAAAAAGGGAATCCGCATGGTTGGCGCGGCGATAGGTCTCATGATGGCACCGGTGTTAGCCATGGCGCAGACGGTCGCCACTATCACATCGAGTCCATCAGCGACGCCGCAACCTGGACCGGACGTACACTTCTATTACGGTCCGGGTATGATGGGTGGTTGGGGTCCCGGCTATTACGGTTCTGACATGATGGGCGGTTTCGGGCTGTTTTGGGGATTGCTGTGCCTGCTGGTCATCGTGGGTATCGTACTCGGTATTGCGCTCCTGATCCGGGGGGCTTTTACCTTCCGGCATCGAATGGAGCACAGGACTGGCGGCATGAGCGACCATGGGAGTGCTGCCGCTCTCAATCTCCTGGACGAGCACTATGCACGTGGTGAGATTGAGCGTGACGAATACCTTGAAAAGCGGAGCGATCTGGGAAAATGAGCAGACATATGGGTTGGAGGGTGATATTGGCGGCGGGATGGCTCACGGTCCTGAGCGGGTGTGTGGTGGCACCGGGACCCGCCTATATGGAGGGATCAATCCCCGGAGCGGTGGTCGTGCCCGGACCACCACCCCCTCCGCCGGTGGTGGTGGTCCCGCCGACGCCTGCGGTGGGCATGATCTGGGTACCTGGGGCTTGGGGCTGGCAGGGACGATGGATATGGGGACCGGGGCGCTGGGCCTATCCACCCCATCCCTACGCCCGCTGGGCACCGGGCCGCTGGTGGCATAGAGGCGGGCGCTGGTTCTGGGGTCGGGGCCATTGGATGAGGCGGTAGTTCGTTGCTTTTTCCCGGCCGGATTCGCTGGCGTTCATAAAAGCGTCATATTCTGGGTGTATTCTCGGATTCGGGCACGCCCGCCCATGAACATGAATTGTCCCGGAGGCTGATCGTGGAACTCAACCCACTGCAAACCCGCGTACGGAGGACATCCCACCATGGTCACTTCCGCTAAAACAGCGACGACGGCTTACGAGGACGAGAGCCTCAGTGCCTATGGACCGGCTCGCGCGACCATCCAAGGAACTCCGCTCGCTCCGGATGAGTTGCGCAAAACCGACGCCTACTGGCGAGCCAGTCTCTATCTGTGCCTGGGGATGTTGTACCTCAGAAGCAATCCATTGCTCCGGGAACCGCTGCGACTGGAACACATAAAACCGCGCTTGCTAGGCCACTGGGGTGTTGGCCGCCGAAACTCGATCGGTCACAGCCGCCGCCATACCTGAATTGCCGTTCTTTTGCAGCAACTCCCGCCAACGGTAGAAACTCGCCGTACTCACTGACGCCTTGCGGCAAAACGCCCCAATAGTCAGGCTGCTGACCGCCTGCTGCGCCAATAGCGCCCGCCAGCCTTCCGCGCTGCGCCGCTGGTACTTTCTCTGCGTCCCCGATGCCATCACCGGATTGGCGGGCCGTGCGGGCGGTTCTGAAAAAAGGCGTGCCGTTGACAACCTCTGAACCATTGGGCGGCTGAAAT
>NZ_DAHVHY010000084.1 GCF_027322205.1 Acidithiobacillus sp. | reverse complement strand
CGACCGGGACCGTACCATGCGCCCCGGCATGTTGTTCCTGATCTGGGCATTGGCCTCCGCCTCGGCGACGACACCGGTGATTGGTTTGCTGCTCCATGGTATCGGACTGTGGAATTTCATCCTGATCGTATTGCTCGCCACAGGTATCGGGCTGATACCGGCGATGCTGCTATCGCATATGGGCCGTCAGGCCCCCATCATCTCCATGGTGATGGCGCGGCGCACTTTCGGTATCGGGGGTGCCACCCTGCTGGCTATTTTATATACCATCGTCGGTGCCGGGTGGTTCGGCCTGAATACGGATGTCGGCGGGAATATCCTCGACACCTTGTTTCCGGGCTTTGGCATGCTCTGGTATATCGTTTTGGGTGCGCTGCAAATTACCCTGGTCTTTTTTGGTATGGAAATGCTGGAAAGGTTTTATAAGTATACGGCCCTGCTTTTTCTGCTCTGCTATGCCGTACTGGCCTATTATCTGTTTGCCCAACATGCTTTTGTCCTTCCGGTAGCGACTCAACGTGTGGATTGGGGCAAAGATATCGATTTGGTGCTGAGTTTTAGTCTGCTGGCCTGGGCCTATGACTTTCCCACGGTCACCCGCTTTTGTGTTCCATGGACTGCACAGGAAAAACCCTCAGACCGGGCGCTTTACTTGCTTTCCCCTGCCGTGGGCGTGATGTCTGCGGTACTTTTTATGGGCATTTTAGGCCTGGTGGCGCTGCAAATGACCGGGGACTGGAATATCGCATTGCTCGGCAAAAACCTTCCATTCTGGGGAGAAGTCTCCGCCATCGGGGTGATTCTCGCCATCGCCCATACCAACGCTATGAACTTGTATCCAGCGGTGACCAAGCTGCTTGCCGTCATCAATGTCGCCGGTAAACCACATCGGTTTATGCAGCCTGCCATTGTCATTCTGCTCGGCGTTTTCGCCACTCTGCTGGCAATTGCGGGGATTCTGAACCTTATCGAGGGATTTCTTTCGATGCTGGGATCTTTGCTTTTTCCCTTCAGTTTCATTCTGGTGATCGACTGGTTTCACGGTAAGCACTATAACGATGCCATTTCCCTATTTTATCAAAGAGCCCATACCTGGACGGATTATTTTTTGTGGCCAGCACCCTGGGCGCTCGGCGCGTTGATCTTCGGGATTATACTGGCACAGTTGGGCGTTTTGATTACCCCGGCACTCATCCATATATTGCCCTGGCAAGTATGCTCCGCCCTGATGACCGCGGTGATTTATTACAGTGGCCTCCGCGTTATGGAACAACGTGTGCAACGGAGAAAAGTGGCATGAACCGTCCCCTGATAGCTGCAGAGATTTCTGAGGCGACTCTCGCCCAATTGCGCAAGGCGGCGGAAGAGATGCTGAAACGCGCCTACGCGCCTTACTCCCATTTTCCGGTGGGTGCGGCGCTGCTGACTGGGTCCGGGCGTATTTTTCAGGGCTGTAATATTGAAAACGCGGCGTACCCTTCCGGACTTTGTGCCGAAGCGGTGGCGATCGGCCAGATGATCGCCACCCTCGGCCCAATGCCTATTCGGGCGGCCTATATTGCCTGCAAGGGACATTCCCCGGCCTGGCCTTGCGGCAGTTGTCGTCAGCGGCTCAACGAGTTTGCGTCGCCTACGATGTGGGTCTATACGGCGACACTGGCGGGTAATCCGCAGCGTATGGCCTTCAGCGATCTGTTGCCCAACGGTTTCGGCGCAGTGGATTTACAGGGGATTGGCCAGTGAGTCTCTCCATCGCTCAACGCATCGGTCTGCTTGATCTGACCCGACTAGAGGCCGTAACGGGTGACGAGGCGGCCATCGAAACGCTCTGTGCCAAGGCGCTGACGCCATTGGGTCCGGTGGCCGCCGTCTGCGTCCATCCGGCTTATGTGGTTCTGGCTCAGGGGTTGTTGCAAGGCAGTTCCGTCGCCATTGCAACCGTGGTGAACTTCCCAGGCGGTGACCAAAGTATCCGGGAAACCCAAAAGGAAGTGGAAAGTGTTCTGGCCGATGGTGCGGAAGAAATAGATGTGGTGGTTCCTTACAAAGCCTGGCTGGCGGGAAACCACCGTGCAATTTCCACGCTCCTGGAGGCGATGCAACGCTGGATCAATGGCCGGGCACGCATTAAAGCCATTCTGGAAACGGGCGCTATTCCTTTATCCACGCAGCGGATCCAACTGGCGCAGGAAGCGGCAGCTACCGGAGTAACCTTTTTGAAGACCTCAACGGGCAAGGCCGCAGTCGGAGCCACCCTGGAGGCGGTGGAAGACCTTATGCAGGTGGTGCATGAAT
Organism: Acidithiobacillus sp.; assembly: GCF_027322205.1. Lineage (GTDB taxonomy): Bacteria > Pseudomonadota > Gammaproteobacteria > Acidithiobacillales > Acidithiobacillaceae > Acidithiobacillus. The sequence continues at coordinate 5,460 of NZ_DAHVHY010000084.1, read as the reverse complement.
ACCGCGAAAGCGAGCGAGCCCCAGGTATTAAGGTGGCAGGCGGTGTCCGTAGCTCCGCCCAATTGAATCAGTATTTACGGACCATCGAAACGCATATGGGTAGCGCCTTTCTGGCGCCGGACAAGGTACGCATAGGTGCCAGCGCGTTACTGGATAATCTTTTACAGGAAGAGGATGGAAAATGACTGGTATAGTCAGTGATTCAACATCTGTTCAGTACCACATCGGCGTATCCCGCGCGATGCTGCGTGGTGCCCGATATGTTTTATTGCCAGGCGACCCTGACCGGGTAGAGCCGATTGTCAGTTGCCTGGACCGCGCTACTGAACTGGCCCGGCATCGCGAATATCGTTCGGCCCTGGGCTATGTGGACGATACGCCCGTTCTGGTGATGTCTACCGGGATTGGTTCTCCTTCTACAGGCATCGCTGTTGAGGAACTGGCACGCCTCGGGGTTACTCATTTTCTGCGTCTGGGGACCACCGGTGCCATTCAGCCTCACATCGCTTTGGGTGATTTGATTATCAGTGAAGGCGCGGTGCGGCTGGAGGGTACGTCGGGACACTATGCGCCGGTGGAATATCCGGCGGTGGCCTCCCTGTCTCTGACTCAGAAACTGGTCGAAGCGGCTTTATACCATAACTTTTCGTATCAGACCGGGATTTGCTGTTCCTCCGACAGTTTCTGGCCGGGGCAGGAACGCTATGACTCTTTCTCAGGTTACGTTCAGCGGCGCTTCCAGGGCAGTCTTGATGAATGGCAGCATCTGGGCGTGTTGAATTTCGAGATGGAGACCTCGGCCCTATTTACCATCGCTCGTACCTTCGGGTTGCATGCAGCTTCACTCTGCGGGGTCATCGCCCTGCGGACCCAGAGCGAGTCGGTACAGGAGGGGGTTTATGCCCAGGTCAAAGAGCGTTTGGCGCTGGTTGCGCGTGAAACCGTGAAGCGTCACGCAGCATCGGGTGTCTGATGAATATTCCCGCAGATATTTTTCGGGAGTATGACATTCGCGGGGTGGTAGACCGTGATCTGACGCCGGAGCTGGTCGAAAGTCTCGGGCGCGCCATCGGCAGTGAACTCATCGCCCGCGGCGGGCGGGTTATCGCCGTGGGGCGCGACGGACGTCTGTCTGGTCTGGCCTTTCATCATGCGCTGGCGATGGGTCTGCGCTCGGTCGGTTGCGATGTTCTGGATGTTGGCATGGTACCAACACCGGTGCTTTCTTTTGCCGTGCAGCACCTGCATGCCGATGGCGGAGTCATGGTGACCGGAAGTCACAATCCGCCAGATTACAATGGATTCAAGACGGTGTTGATGGGACAGACCCTGTATGGCGAGCATGTCCAGAATATTTATCGTCGCCTGCGTGATCAGGATTTGGCATCCGGAAAGCTGCATGGGCAGCTTTCGCAGTACGGGGTATTAGATGCCTACGTGCAGCGTATTGTGTCGGACGTGCGTTTAGCGCAACCGCTGCATATCGGCATGGATTGTGGTAATGGCGTTACCGGGATTGTCGCTCCCGAATTATTCCGTCAACTAGGGTGCGTCGTGCATGGATTGTACGTGGAAGTGGACGGACGCTTCCCCAACCATCCTGCAGACCCCACGGATGAAAAAAACCTGCAGGACTTAATCGCCCTGATTCAGCGGAAAAAACTGGATCTCGGGCTGGCTTTTGATGGTGATGGTGACCGTCTGGTGGCGGTCAGTGCCAATGGTGAAGTGATTCTGGCAGATCGTTTATTAATGCTTTTTGCCAGGGATATTCTGCCTGACTATCCCGGTGCGTCAGTGGTCTATGACGTGAAATCTACTTCCTTACTGCCGGATATCATTCGTGCTGCCGGGGGGGAGCCTGTCATGTGGAAAACAGGTTATTCCCTGATCAAGACAAAGATGGAAGAACTGGAGGCTCCTGTCGGTGCCGAACTCGCCGGGCATTTCTTTTTTCGGGACCGCTGGCCGGGCTTTGACGACGGGATGTACGCGGCTGCGCGACTGCTGGAAATCCTTGCCAAAGCGGTGAAAGAAGGGCTCACGGCCAGCAACACTCTGGAAACCCTGCCCAAGCTGCCCAGCACGCCAGAACAACGGATGGAGATGGCCGAAGGTGAAGCGCAAAAGGTGATGTCTGTGCTGATGCGCGAAGCGGGAACGCTATTCCCAGAGGCGCGGATTATCACCCTGGATGGCTTACGCCTGGAGTTTGCGGACGGCTGGGCACTGATCCGGGCATCCAATACGCAGCCGGTTTTGGTGACACGGGTCGAGGCCGCGAGTGTGGCGTCGTTAGAGCGTATAGCGCTGTGTGTGAGGGAAGCCATCATTGGTGTTGTTGGTGCAATGCCGAACGCCCTAAAACGGCGCGCTGAATAAAAGGGGCGCTGCCTGGGTTATGGCAGCAAGGGCATAGACTGGCGCATGGATCCTCATTGTGCCAAGCCGCTTCGCGGGCAGCGGAAATATAAGAACGGATAATCTGACACGGGTTGCAAGACTGGGAGAAAATTTTCTAATGAAGCAAAAAAGGAATTTAAAGCTCATGAAATTCTGGCGACATATTGTTTATGCCATATCAACAGCTTGTTTCCTGTTTTTTTCTGTGGGTGGTGCGCAAGCTGGTCTACGGATCTCCGATAGGAATAGTAATGCCTATATAGGGTTACTCATTCCTGTTGGGCCAGCCCACTATGCGGTCATAATGAAAAAATTTAAAAAGATAAAATCAGTACGGATAGGTCAATTTGAATATCAAATTGGAAATATTTATAAGATCCCCGTAGTTATTTGTATTCAGCCGTTTGGTGGAGAATATACGCGCGCACTTACTGCCCAAGTTATGGTGGATCACTTTAAGATAAAAGCCCTACTATACCCTGGAACATCAGGCGCCCATATTCCACCTGGAAAGATGCATGTAGGAGATATTGTTATAGGAACAAAACAGGTAAACTTTGCCAACTTTTATATGTCACCAACAGGTAAAATAACACCTGACGAATTCTCTGGAAAGTCAAGTCTCCGAGGTTATCAATATTTTTACCTAAACAAGAAGTTGGAAAAATACACAGCTTGTGCGGCGCGGTATGTATCTGATAGAGAAGAATTGCCATCCTGGATCAATGGTAAATACAAAATACAAAAACCAGCAATATACTATTATGGAATACAAGGAACGTCTACCATGTGGCTTGCTGATAAATCATTTATCAAGAAAACCGACGACGTTTTCCATGAGGTCGATGAAGACGGTGATTGGTTTTCCGCTACGGTCGCAAAACTAGCTAAAATTCCTTTTATCGAAGTCAGTACTATATCGGACAGTGTGTTTGAGTTCAGTGGAAACGGTGTCCCTCCTCGGGGCGAACATCGCAAGACTGCGTCGCAAATCACACAGGATATCAGTGATAAAATAATACTTAGAGTGATTAAAACATACGGTTATAATCTTTTAAACAAAAAATATAGTTACCCGTTACGAAATCCATATCCAGTTTCCTTTTATAAAACGCCAACGGATCCGCGTGGATTGATCGACGCTTGCCAAGCGAGGCAGCGCACCACCTCCTGATGACAAACGTGCGCTCCAGGGCTGTATGATCTCCTTTTACCCCAACAAGCCCCGCGAGCCAGTCTTCATGCCAGTTGTTCAGCGGATTACTCCATGACTCAATAGTTCTACATCTATTTTTATCTGTTTTCTCATAAAGATGTCTTCCGAGTTTCCAAGATGCACCACAATGATCATTATTATAAACAGTGCGCACTGTTTTGGTGCGATGCAATGGGTGGTAACCATGAGAGACATTTGGTGTTAACAATAAAAACATGTGGTTACGTTTGTTGTGTAAATGGCACGAGTTTTGCCTAAATATTATCGCATCATCACCGAGCAAAGGAGATGCGGGGCGGTTGCCAGTTGATCAAGATAATTGTCGCCCTGCAACGCGGTTAGCTCTGGTACTGAGTTTGCGTACCCTTTACTACCATGGAGGATTATACTATGCAGCATCTGCATCGTCACATATTGCTTTTGGCCTTGGGTAGCGCCGGAATAAGTGTCATGACGCCCATGGCCTATGCTCAAAGTACAACTAAAACCCCGGTTCAGGTGGGGCAAGTTTCGAAAAAGGCAAAGGTATCAGTCAAAAAGAAAGTGCCACTGAAGGCCACCTATTCAGAACATGTGATCACCGCCAAAGTGGTGCGGCGTGCATCACCGATGCAGAATGCCCAAACCATCCTGGCTCGCAAGCCCTCCATCAACGCTTTCAGTACAGGACCCAACGGGATGCGTAGTACTATCACCTTCCGCGCCTTTACAAGCGGTCAGTTCTCTGAAACTTTTGATGGCGTTTCCCTAAATGGCCTTTTCAACGGTGGTTCACAGCAGGCGTCTCAGCGTAACGCCGTACCTTTAACTCTCAATGATATCTCCGGAATCAACATTTACAACGGCATCAATAACCCTTCGGTCAACTCGTACAACTCACTGGGTGGCACCATTAACTATCAGCCACGGCAGCCGAGCAAGACCATGGGTGGGTCGGTAGGTATGGGCTACGGCAGCTTCGGCACTTTTCAATGGAACGCCCTGTTCAATACTGGCTCCATAGACGGCTTCCGCTCTCTGTTCGCCTACAATCGGCAGACCAGCAATGGTTGGTTGCAGAATTCCGGCAACCAGAATACCAACTACTATTACGCTGGCATCCTGCCCTATGACCATGGCTTGTCAAAAATGTCGGCATATGTAATTGTCAATCATAATGTAGGGTATACCCCACACAGCGTTCCACAGGCGCTGATTCAGCAATACGGGTACAACTACAACTGGCCGTTGAATTATTCAACATCATCGAATAAGGATACTGAACTTACCGCCATCCTGGGTGACAAGAGCACCATAAATCGTCATGTTATTATTGGTGGAAAGGTATATGTGCGGAATAAGATTTACCAACGCACCGCCTATACAAATCCGGCGTTTGATCAAAGCGCCACCCAGCCTTACTATCTTCCGAATCAGAGCACCGGCTATCCATTTTGGCTTTCCTATCCGGTGCCACCCACCTATGATCCCAGTGCCATTTTTGGATCGACGCATTATGGCACAGATTATAATCTATACGAGGGGATCAGCACAGCCGTGGGGTTTCAACCCAAGGCGCAATTCATTCTGCCGCACAATCTCGTGACCCTCGGCGGCAATGTTAGTTACGGCCTGTTGCACAGCGCGGAATACTGGTATGGTTCTGCTCCTGTACCACAAGTACCACAGTACAATAATGCTTGGGATGAACATGATGAGCGCCTGCTTGCTTCGGTATATGTCCAGGACAATATCAGCCTGTTGCACGGTAAGGTACATATTACCCCAGGCATCAAGTATCTGTATGCTTATACCATAAGCTCGGACGATATCGGTTTTTATTATCCGATTGGCGGAAGCGT
>NZ_DAHVHY010000083.1 GCF_027322205.1 Acidithiobacillus sp. | reverse complement strand
CTCCACCGCTTTATGGTTGTCCCGCGCCAATCCCCGGGTGCCGATCTACGCGTTAACCCCGCAGGTCTATACCCGGCGCAAGGTGACTCTGTTTCGCGGGGTACACCCCGTTAATTTTCCCCAGAGTCGCCATGATGATCCGGTGCAGGTCATGCGGGCGGCAGAAGACGAACTGCGACGACGCGGTGTCGTTCGCAACGGTGATCTGATCCTCATTACGATTGGCGAACCCATGGGTGCCTCCGGTGGTACCAACACCCTCAAGCTGGTGCGTGTCGGAGATGTTACGCACCGTGCTTAAATCTGTTTCTTTTGAGACCGTTACCGGGGCCGACTTGCAGTTTACGGGGTCCCTCTATACGATTACTCAATATCAATCAATTTTCATTCACGTTTAGGAGAAGCATTATGGCCCTAGTTTCCTTGCGCCAATTATTGGACCACGCCGCCGAACACAGCTACGGAATTCCTGCTTTCAACGTCAACAACCTGGAACAGGTGCGCGCGATCATGGAAGCCGCTGCCGCCGTTGACGCACCGGTTATCCTCCAGGCTTCTGCCGGCGCCCGCAAATATGCCGGCGAGTCCTTCCTCCGTCACCTGATTCTCGCCGCCATCGAAGAGTACCCGGACATCCCCGTCGTCCTCCATCAGGATCACGGCGCCAGTCCGACAGTCTGTATCCAGGCCATTCGCTCCGGCTTCTCCAGCGTAATGATGGACGGTTCGTTGCTGGAAGATGCCAAGACCCCGGCCAGCTATGACTACAATGCCACCGTCACCGCCAGAGTTGTGGAGATGTCCCATGCCGTCGGCGTGAGCGTTGAGGGTGAACTGGGTTGTCTCGGTTCCCTGGAGACCGGCATGGCGGGCGAAGAAGATGGTGTCGGCGCCGAAGGCTGCCTGACCCATGATCAGATGCTGACCGATCCCGAAGAGGCCGCACGTTTCGTGAAGGCCACCAAAGTAGACGCCCTGGCCATCGCCATTGGTACCAGCCACGGTGCTTACAAGTTTACCCGGCCACCTACCGGCAAGGTGCTGCGTATCGACCGGATCAAGGAGATTCATGCGCGGATTCCCGATACCCATCTGGTCATGCACGGCTCCAGCTCAGTGCCCCAGGATTGGCTGAAAATCATCCACGAGTTCGGTGGCGATATCGGCGAAACCTATGGCGTACCGGTAGAAGAAATCCAGGAAGGCATCAAGTACGGCGTACGTAAGGTCAACATTGATACCGACCTGCGTCTGGCCGCCACCGGCGCAGTGCGCCAGAGCCTGTATAAAAACCCCAAGAACTTCGACCCACGCAAGTTCCTGACCGCCTCTCTCGATGCCATGCGCGACATCTGCCATCAGCGCTTCGAGGCTTTTGGCAGCGCCGGGCAGGCCAGCAAGATCAAGGTCATCCCGCTGGATAGCATGTTCAAGCGCTACAGCAAGGGCGAACTCGACCCCCGCGTTACCAGCGTCTAAAACCCGCTATGGACCTGTTGACTGGCGAGAGCGCATGGCGCTCTCGCCCTGTTTTGGAGGCAAAATGACCCAGTTCAAGATTTCTCCCTCCATCCTTTCGGCGGATTTCGCCCGGCTGGGTGAAGAAGTGCGCGCTGTCGATGAAGCGGGTGCGGATTACATTCATGTGGACGTCATGGACAACCATTTCGTCCCCAATCTGACCATCGGACCGCTGGTGGCCGCCGCGATTAAGCCGCACACCAAAAAACCCCTGGATGTGCATCTCATGATCTCGCCGGTGGACGGCATTATCCCCGACTTTGCCAAGGCCGGCGCGGACATCATTACCGTGCATCCGGAGGGGACGTTGCATCTGGACCGGACCATCCAGTTGATCCACAGCCTGGGCTGCAAGGCGGGCGTCTCTCTCAATCCTTCCACACCCCTCGATGTGTTGGACTACGTACTGGAGAACCTCGACCTGGTGCTGGTGATGAGTGTCAATCCCGGCTTCGGCGGGCAGAGCTTTATTGAATACACCCTGCGCAAGATCGAAGCTATCCGTAAGCGCATTGATGCCACCGGCAAGGCCATCGAGCTGGAAGTGGATGGCGGCGTCAAGCTGGACAATGTGCGGCGCGTAGCCGATGCCGGCGCCGATGTCTTCGTGGCGGGCAGCGCCATCTACAACACGCCCGACTACGCCGCGACCATCGCCGCCTTCCGCAAAGCGCTGGCGGGCTGAACGATGGTGAAGCTGAACACCAAGCCATTTACAGCGCGCGTCGTCCTGCTGGATCTGGACGGCACGCTGGTTGATACCGCACCAGATCTTGCCGGTGCGGCCAACTATGTACTGCAAAAACTCGGGCTTGCTCCCGCCGAAATGCCGGTCATTCGTGGTTTTATCGGTAACGGCGTCCGTGAACTGATGCGCCGCGCGCTGGCCATTCACAGTGATCCCAGCGAAGGGGAACTGGATGCGGCCATGGTCGATTTCAGCCAGTACTACGGGGAGCATCTGCTGGACCACAGCGTGATCTACCCAGGGGTGCGCGGCACGCTGGAGGCCTTGCAGGCTCAGGGCCGGGAGCTGGTATGCATCACCAACAAGACCGCGGCCTTCACCGTGCCGCTGCTCCAGCGACTGGACCTGTACGATTTCTTCGGACTGGTCTTGTCCGGCGACAGCCTGCCGCGCAAGAAACCCGATCCATTACCCCTGACCCATACGGCTGAACACTTTCATCAGCCGGTGGGAAACTGCCTGCTGGTCGGCGATTCACGTAACGACACGCAGGCGGCACGGGCGGCGGGCATGCCCATTGCCTGCGTGACCTACGGTTATAACGGCGACGAGCCCGTCCATTGCCTGGAGCCCGACGCGATACTGGACAACATGAGCGAATTATTGGATATTCTGGCGTAGATTTGCGAGGAATCAGAGGCATCATGCGGAAAACACTGCGGTGGGAGAGACGATGGCGTTGCTGCTGAAAGGCAGTGACTTCTTTTCTATCGCTCTAACGAGGTGATCCGTGATTCCAAAAGCAACCTTCGAGGCTTTGGCGCGCCAGGGCTACAACCGCATACCCCTTTCCCGTGAGGTCATCGCCGACCTCGACACCCCCTTATCGGCCTATCTCAAACTGGTCGATGGTCCCTATGCCTATCTGCTGGAATCTGTGCAGGGCGGCGAAAAGTGGGGCCGTTATTCCATCATCGGTCTTCCGGCACAGCAGATATTGCGGGTCACCCAAGGCGTTGTCACTGTTCATGTGGACGGCGTCGAGACCGAGCAGGCGACCCCGGCGGACCCCATGGAATGGATCAGCGCCTTCCGCAAGCGCTTTCGTGTGGCACCACTGGAAAATGCCGATGAGCGCTTCAGCGGCGGCCTGGTGGGCTATTTTGGCTACGACATCGTCCGCAGCATCGAACCTCGCCTCGCCCGCAGCGCCCCCTTGCCCGACCCGCTGGATCTGCCGGAAATTCAGTTGCTGGTGGCCGACGAACTGCTGATCTTCGACAACCTGCGCGGGACCCTCCGTTTGCTGGTGCACGCCAACCCCGCCCAACCCGATGCCTGGGAGCGTGGCGCCGCCCGCCTGCAGCAGCTCCAGCAGCGGCTGCGCGAGTCGGCACTACCGCCCCCACCGCCGGTGAGCACCCGACACGTCCGCGAGGAGGATTTCACCGCCAGCTTCAGTCGTGAGGGGTATATGGCGGCAGTGCGCACCATCAAGGAATATATCGGCGCCGGGGACGTGATGCAGGTGGTGCCCTCCCAACGCCTGTCCACGCCGCTGACCGCGCACCCGCTGGATCTCTATCGCGCCCTGCGTGGCGTCAATCCCTCCCCCTACATGTTTTATGTGGATCTGGGTGACACCCATCTGGTGGGCTCGTCGCCGGAGATACTGGTGCGTGTCGAAGATGATCAGGTCACGGTGCGCCCTATCGCCGGCACCCGTCCGCGCGGCAAGACCCGCGCCGAAGACGAGGCGCTGGAGCAGGAACTCCTCGCCGACCCCAAGGAGCGCGCCGAACACCTCATGCTCATCGACCTGGCGCGCAACGATGTGGGGCGTATCGCCGATACCGGCTCGGTGCAGTTGACCGATTCGTTCGGTATTGAGCGCTACTCCCATGTCATGCACATTGTCTCGCAGGTCACGGGACGATTGCGCCAGGAACTGGACGCCATGGATGCTTTACGAGCGACCTTCCCGGCCGGGACCGTTTCCGGTGCGCCCAAGATTCGCGCCATGGAAATCATCCGCGAGGTGGAGCCGGTAGCGCGCGGCGTCTATGCCGGAGCGGTGGGCTACTGGGGCTGGAATGGCAACATGGACACCTGCATCGCCATTCGCACCGCCGTCATCAAGGATGGCATGCTGCATATTCAGGCGGGCGGCGGCATTGTCGCCGACTCGGAGCCCGCAGCCGAGTGGGAAGAAACCATGAACAAACGCCGCGCCATGTTCCGCGCCGTAGCACTGGCCGAAAACGGCCTCGACCCCGAAGGGAGGGCAGATCATGCTACTCACGATTGATGGTCGGGGTTGTGCTAACATTTTCTTACTAGGTAAGAAGTGAGTACTGCCATGCGAACCGTAACTGTTTCTGATAAGGGCCAGGTGGTCATTCCGGTAGAAATCCGTCGTCGCTTAGGGATCACGCCGGGCTGTCAACTCGACTTTAGTTTGGAGGGGCATGTCATCCGTGCGGAGGTGAAACGCCAGGTTACCCCGACGATCGCCGAAGACGGCTTTGGCATGCTGGTTTGCAGGCGGCCGGGCAAACGCCGTCTTGCCGATTTCGATGTCGCCCTCGCCATGCGGGAAGCCAAAGATGATCGCCCTTGATACCAACATTCTGGCGCGTTTCTATGTGGCTGACCCGGCTGACCCCGAGGCCGCCAGACAACGTCCGATTGCCCATAGACTCCTGACCGAATCCCCCCAGGTGTTCATACCCCTGACCGTAATCCTTGAGCTCGAATGGGTCATGCGCGCCTTTTATGGCTTCGCGGACGAGGATTTCGTCAGGGTCGTCAAACATCTGCTTGGTCTGCCCAACGTCAGTGTCGAGGAATGGTCGCGCATCGCCGATGCCTTGGTCTGGCACACAGAGGGGCTGGACTTCGCCGATGCGCTGCACTTGCTGGCCAGCAGCCATTGCACGGAATTCATGAGCTTCGATGACCGTCGATTCGCGCGCCGCGCCAAACGTCTTGGTGTTGCACCTGCAGTCGTTGTGCCTGCCAAGTAGCCGCCGTCATGCCGTTACCTATCAACATCAACGACCTTCTGCACGGCAAACCCGTCGAATGGGAACGCCTGGAGTTCAAGGAAGGCTGGAACCCGGAGGCCGTTCTGCATACCCTCTGTGCCTTCGCCAATGACATCCACAACCTGGGCGGCGGTTACATCCTGATCGGCATCGCGGAAAATAATGGGCGTCCGGTTCTGCCTCCGGTGGGTATCGAACCCACACAAATCGACGCCATCCAGAAGGAACTGCTCCATCTTGGCTTCAGTGCCATCGCGCCCTATTACCACCCCATAGCCGTTCCGGTCGAAATCGAAGGACGGCATGTGCTGGTGCTCTGGGCCCTGGGCGGACCGACGCGCCCCTACAAGGCCAAGATCAGCCTGAGCAAGGACAGCAAGGACTACGCTTACTACATCCGCAAGAACTCCAGCACCATTCGCGCCAAGGGGGCCGACGAAACAGAACTCATGTCATTGGCGGCCACCATCCCCCACGACGACCGCGTCAACCAGCAGGCCAAGGTGGAAAGTCTCTCCCGCGAACTGATGCAGGACTATCTGCAACAGGTGGGCAGCGATCTGGCCGGGCAGGCGCCCAATCTTTCGTTGGTCGAACTCGGCCGCCAGATGGGCGTCGTGGGTGGACCGGAGGAAGCGCCGTTCCCCCTCAACGTCGGCCTGATGATGTTCAACCCGGAGCCCTGGCGCTTCTTTCCTGTCATGCAGATTGATGTTGTCTGGTTTCCCAAGGAAGGGCCAAGCGGCAACAAATTTTCGGAAAAGATATTCAAAGGTCCGATACCCCGCATGACCCGCGACGCGCTCGATTACATCAAGCGCAACCTGATTACCGAAACCGTCATCAAACATCACGGTCGAGCCGAATCAACCCGCGTTGAAAACTTCCCTTACGATGCCATCGAAGAAGCCGTCGTCAATGCGGTTTACCACCGGGGCTATGACACGCGCGAACCCATCGAGGTGCGCATTGAGTACAAAGAATTGTTCGTCATCAGCTATCCGGGGCCGGATCGTTCGGTGCGGCTGGAACAACTGCGCGCGGGTCGCGCCCAACCACGACGCTATCGCAATCGCCGCATCGGCGAATTTCTGAAGGAACTGGAATTCACCGAGGGTCGTTCCACCGGCATCCCCAAAATCATGGAAGCCATGAAAAAGAATGGCTCCCCTCCGGCTGAATTCGAGTTCGACGAAGACCACAGTTATTTTATGGTGCGGTTGCCGATTCACCCGGCGGCGTTAGAGGTGGCAGAGTCAGCAACCGGCAATGCGGCGATTTCATCGGCAACAGTGGGCGCTGGCGAGACGGCGCTGGCAGGCGAAGTCGGCAGCACCAAGTTGGCACTAAGTAGGCATCAAGTCGACATCCTGCGCAACTGCTTGGCAGATATGGAGATTTCAGACCTGATGGCGATTGCCGGGCGCGCCGACCGCACCAAGTTCCGGAACCAAGTTCTCAGGCCGCTGCTCACCGATGACCTACTGGTAATGACCATTCCGGACAAGCCGACCAGTAGTAAGCAACGCTATCGCATCACCGACAAAGGCCGGAACCTGCTCGCCTCGTTGAATGAAGGCGCAGCATGAATTACCCCAGCATCCGCATCGAAGGCGCGATCCTCTCACCGGACATCCTCGACCATCTCGACGATGCCGCTGGTCAGCGTCCTACCGATTTCGGTCTCGACACTGGCACCAGTAAAGGACGAAATCGCCCTCGCCTGGGCCGACGCGCAAGTCTAAATCGCACTTTTTACGGGGAACGCGTAATCTACAGCCCAATTAAAGCACGGCCTTGCAAAAAGCGGGTATAGAAAAGGCTAGGATTCGCGAGTGTTTTGTAGTAAAATACATACAAATCAATAGGATAATTTTATTATGCTACTCATGATTGATAACTACGACAGCTTCACCTACAACTTGGTGCAATACTTCGGCGAACTGGGGGCGGAAGTGCGGGTCGAGCGCAATGACGCCATCGACGTGGCGGCCATCGAGAAACTGGCACCCAGCCGCATCTGCATTTCGCCCGGCCCCTGTACCCCTAACGAGGCGGGCATCTCTCTGGACGTTATTCATCATTTCGCCGGAAAAATCCCTTTGCTGGGGGTCTGCCTCGGGCATCAGGCCATCGGCCAGGCCTTCGGCGGCAAGGTCATCCGCGCGGCGCAGGTGATGCACGGCAAAACCTCGCCCATTTTTCACCAGGGCCAGGGGATATTCCGGGATTTGCCGGACCCCTTCGCCGCCACCCGCTATCACTCCCTGATCGTCGAGCGCGACTCACTGCCCGAGGCGCTGGAGGTGACGGCCTGGACCGCGGAAGGAGAAATCATGGGTTTGCGCCACCGCAGCCTGGATGTGGAGGGCGTACAGTTTCACCCAGAATCCATTCTCAGCGAGCACGGCAAAACCTTGCTGCAACACTTTCTGCAAGGCGGCGCGCGATGATCGTCCGGGACATACTGGAGCAAATCGTGGCGGGGCAGGACTTGTCGCGCAAAGAGGCACAAACGGTCTTCGCCGGCATCATGGCCGGGGACTGGACGCCCGCGCAAATCGGCGCCCTGCTCATGGGCCTGCGCATGAAAGGGCAGCGAGTAGAGGAACTGGTGGGTGCCACCCAGGCCTTGCGCGCCTGCATGACGCGGGTACAGGTCTCCACCGATCACCTGCTGGATACCTGTGGCACTGGCGGCGATGCCCTGAGCACCTTCAACATATCGACGGTGTCTGCCGTGGTGGCGGCGGCCGGCGGGG
>NZ_DAHVHY010000082.1 GCF_027322205.1 Acidithiobacillus sp. | reverse complement strand
CACGGGCGCACTGAATTTCACAGTAATGTCTATCGCCCAAGCCGGGGTCACCGCGCCAACCACTTCTGCTCCCACTCATCGCACCATCAATGTGGGGCGAGTGTCTGCCGGACTGGCATTGAATACCCTGGATAAAGTACCCACCAAAAAGGAAGTCTTCGAGTCCACCCAATCCGTCAAAGTGATCGGTAAGAAACAAATGGAGACCGCCGGACCGGCAGGAGGTGCTGGTCAGGCACTGGCGGTCGCTCCTGGCGTGAACACGCAAACCGACTCGCCGGCCGGAGGCTCTAGAACGACGATCAGTATTAACGGCATGAAGACCGGATGGAGCAATATCGCTGGCAATGCCAACGACGGCACGGTCATGGTCACCTTTGATGGCGTTCCCATGGTCGACCCAGCCTATGGTGTGTGGGGCTCCCCAGAGGTGCCACAGATGTCCATGATCAAGGGCATTGCCGTCACGTATGGCCCTGGGTATCCGGTAAACCGCTGGTTCAACAATATCGGGGGATCCATCAACTTTCTTCCCTTGCAACCCACCGCCAAAGCGGGCGCCAGTATCGGAGGGTTCTATGGCAGCTTCAATACGCGTGGCGTCCACTTTAATGTACGCACCGGCAACATTGATGGCTGGTCGGCCATTCTCGCGGGAGGCATGACGAGTGCCGGCAACTACCTGAACGGGTATGGTTTTAATAATCCCAGCAATAATTACGCCTATTATGCGAAAGTCATTAAAAGATTCCATGGTGGTCATTTCAGTTTTGGTGCGTACGCCGCCAGAGGGGTTGCCTATCGACCATTGGGTATCCCTGTTTCCCCCAATTCCAATGTCACGGTTAACGGGACAGACGCCAATGGTAACCCAATCCCTGGACCCATTTACAGTCAGCAGACCACGGGGTTTTATACCACTTTGCCTTATTCCGAATACTGGAAGGAGGCGTTCAATACCAGCTATATTCTGTACTCGAAATTTTATGACCACTTGTCACGCGACCTAACCCTGCACAATCTGTTATGGTACCGTCATGGTTCGCGCGAGCACCTGCACTATAACTACTATACTGGTGGGTATAGTAATGTTGCCTTGAACCAATACTATCTGGCAAAGTCGGATACCTATGGCGACAAGCTGTACTTTACTGATCGCCTACCGTGGAACACCGTTTCTTTTGGGGGCTATTTTCTCAACAACAAATACAACTCGCTCCTCGAATTTTACAATTCTAATCCTACACAGGCACAGTACAACCCTATAATTGGGGCACCGGTAAATGGCAGTCTTGCAGTACCCAATGGGGACTCTCATAGCTCCTACATGTATATGACCGACTTGGCGGCTTTTATTCAGGATGACATACAACCGGTCAGGAATGTGCGCATCACCCCAGGGTTGCGGGTGGTGACGTTCAACACCAACTTTGTCAACAATGAAGCGGCCCAGTTCCCCCTCAATGGGTATAACAATGGCGTTAATTCATATGGTACCAGCGGGGATCGTCAACCTAATTCCTCCACCAACTTCACGGATGTGGAACCATCGATCGGCGCCAATTGGCAAATCACCCCGAACGTCGCGGTTTATGCCAACTATTCCACCGCATACAAAGCGCCAGCCGGGGCGACCGGGACCTATGCGCATGATCTGGCCTCCTCGCTCAGGCCCCAATCGTCGTCGCAATATCAGTTCGGCGTCAAAGCGTACGTACCCCATGATGGCCTTCTCAACCGGGCTTCGTTCGGCGCCAACTATTATCACCTGAATGACACCAACGAGATCATCCCCATTCCCGTGGTAAGCCATCTGTATAGTTTGTTTGCCTCGGGATCGTCGACCTTTAGCGGGGTGAACCTGTACTTCGAAGATGACCCATTATATAATATACATGTTTTCTCGAATCTCAGCTTTGAAAAGGCCGTATATTCGAATTATGTGAATCCGCATGGGGTTTCCTATGATGGGCTGCCGGTATCCGATGTCCCTGCCCAGACGGCGAACATTGGCGCTTATTACCAGTGGTACCATGCCGGAGTGGTTTATGAGCCACGAATCTGGTGGCAATACACCGGCGCCCAGAATATCTACAACAACAATACCGGAGCGCCAACCAACCAGAAGTTGCCCGCTTTTGGCATTTGGAACGCGGCCTTGAGAGTGAATATTGGCCACCAGTATCTGTTTGCTGCCTTGCACAAACTGTCAGTAAATGTGGATGTATTGAACCTGCTCAACAAGCAATACAACAGTTATCAATACATCTCCAGCGGTGGTTATTATGGCGTGGCCGGCCAGATGTTGGCGGATCCGGGTATGCCCCGGGCAGTTTATGTCAGTCTTGAAGGGCATTTTGCGTAGACACCGCGCGCCATTACGGCTAGGTATGATTTTCATGCCTAGCTGTGCTTCCTGTACCTGACGATTACCCCACCTCCCTGCTCAAGGTCAGAGGTCCCGAGCAGTTGAAGCAGGAGTGGATCGCCACAAGAGCTACGACCGTTTTATGGCCAACTTACATCACTATGCCCAAGTCCATGGGGCAACCATCGCCAGCTATGAGGCCAATGAAGGAAAACTCCATTGAACCGTGCAACCGCGAAAATCACCGAATATTCCGTGCCACGACCCAGCCTATGCAAGGACATTGTGAACGTATGAATGCAGCCACCCTCTCCTCCCCGGTTCAGTTCCCGAAGTTCAAGAAGGATCACTTCGGACGGGCGCTGCTGATGGCACCACCACGATTTCCTTTCACCTGACGCCGTCAGATCATCTGCTTTCTGCGCAGGTTGCCCAGAGCAGCGGTATTGGCGCCATCAACCGCACCGCCCTGAAAATCGTGGAAGACACCAGCTCCCCACCCTTTACCAAGAAGATGCCCAAACATCCCATGACGTTCGATGTGTCGGTGCATCTTTCCGCGCATAGCGGTTAATTATTATGTTATGGCCAAGAACGCGGCAGCCATCCTAACGTCATAAAAACGTCATGCCAGGTTCACAGTAACGTCACAGAGCCATGTTATCATGGCTTCGGAATTGCAATATGCGATTCTTTCTTATCCTCCTCATTGAGCCCGCATTGTGCGGGCTTTTCTTTACACCACAATACGCCTATTTCTGCGTAAACAGGCCATAGGGGTTCACAAAACTGTCACATGGCAGTGGTATCCTGTCGGCAGGGCGACGTGGCCCTGCACGGGAGATCGGATATGGAATTCAACGCATTACAAAACCTAGTGATGCAGCACTATGAAGGAGGTGGTTTCGTGGCACTGAAAAGCCTGGAAGAAGTCAAAGACCACAGCAATGAACCGCTGCTGCTTTTTTTATTACAGGAATCGGAGACAGCCACAGATGCAGAAGGGCTGAGGGGCCGCCTGGAGGATTCTATCGACCAGTTGCAGGACATCATCGATGCGCTGGAGGCCCACCTAAACCAGCAGTGTTGATCATGAAAATTGGTGGGCATGGCTTGGCATCACAGAGGCAGGTTTTCACCGCAACCCTGGATACTTTTGCACGCTGTTTAACAATCGATCAGAGCGTACCCCGGAGGGAGTATCGTCATGGCGTTGAACTATGTATCCGGCATTCAGGATGAATAATCGTGTCTGAAATCACTAGTGAACGGCTTTGCCGAAGTATTTTCATTTCCGATATTCACCTAGGCACTCGTGGTTGTCAGGCCGATGCCCTGCTGGAATTCCTTCGCAATTACCAAGCCCAACACCTATATCTGATCGGCGACATTATCGATCTCTGGCAACTCAAAAGGCGCTGGTACTGGCCCACCGCGCACAACACGGTGGTCCAGAAGATCCTCCGGCAGGCGCGCGCCGGGGTGCAGGTCACCTATGTGCAGGGCAATCACGATCCGGTCCTGGCGATTTTGTCCAAGTTGATTCCGCTGGATCAGGATGGTCTGTTTCTGGGGGGTATCCAGCTTGTCGATCAGTGTCTGCATGTGACCGCCGATGGCCGACGGCTGTGGGTGACGCATGGCGATCAGTTCGATGTCACCATGCGCTATGCGCAGTGGCTCACCCACCTCGGTGACCAAGGCTATACACTCTTGCTCTTCATCAACCGTCAGCATCAGCGGCTGAACCGCCTCTTTGGCTGGCACAGTCGCTGGTCCCTCAGTGCCGCCCTCAAACGCCACATCAAAAAAGCCGTACAGTACATCGGTGATTACGAACAGGTCCTGGCGCTGACCTGCAGCAGAGAGGGTTACGATGGGGTGGTCTGCGGACATATCCACCATGCTGAAATCAAGGCGATGGAGGGTGTCATGTACTACAACGATGGGGATTGGGTGGAAAGCTGCACGGCACTCATTGAGTATCTGGACGGTCATCTGGGACTGGTGCGATGGGGGACGGAAGTGTTGCCCGAGGGATCCGAAGCAGACCTGCCGCCCGCGACGGCAACAGCGTAAAAAGCCTGCAGACGTTCAGCCATGGCCGGTTCGGCCCATTGGGTGGCCAGTTGTCTGGCTTCCTGCACCATCCGCGCGCGCAACATGTCGTCGGACAAAATGCCGGCACAGACTGCGGCGAAAGCAGACGCTTGGGCCGGTGCGGATCGGGTGCCACGACCACTGGTCACAAAGTCCGCCGCACCCATGGCCGCAATAGCAACAAGGGGTAGTCCCGCCGCCAGGGCTTCGAGCAATACCATGCCCTGCGTCTCGGTTTCCGAGGCGAACACCAGGAGATCGGCGGCGGCATAGGCATCTCGTAAGGCGGTGTCGTGATCCAGATAGCCGAGAAAGCGGACGTGCGCCGTCAGGTCCTTTTCGACGACCTGCTGTTCCAAGGATTCCCGGAAAGGGCCGTCGCCGGCCAGCAGCAAGAGGATGTCCGGAAAAATCGCGCGCAGGTATCCGACCACCTCCACCAGCATGGCGATGTTCTTTTCGGGGGCGATCCGCCCGACATAAAGCAGCACCAACTGGTCTGCCGCGATGCCGTGGCGACCGCGAAAAGCGGACCGGTCCCCCGCCGTCTGCGTGGTCAGATCAATGCCGGTAGGAATAACCCGGACCGGAGTATTGACGCCGTAGCCCCAGAGCACAATCGCCATGACCATGGAGGGCACGATCACGCCGTCCACCGCCTGGCACTGCTGACGTGAGGGAATCCGGGCCAAGGTCCGTCGCAGGATTTTGGGTATGCCCTCATGATAGTGACCGATGTAGGCCTCAAAATAGGTGTGGTAAGAACTCAGGACCGGTATCCCCAGCCTACGGGCGAGATGGATGCCCATGTAATGGGCGGCAAAGGGGGTTTGGATATGCAGCAGGTCATAGCGATGGGAGGCCAGCGCACGCGTCATGCGCAGGAGCGCCCAGGGCCACATCAATCTCTCTTCGGGATAAAAACCCGTTTTCCAGGCCGGCACACGCATGATGCCGGAATCATCGCTCGGCATGGAAGATCCATAATCAGGCACCAGCAGATCCACCGTGTGTCCGAGTTCCTGCAGCCCACTACGAAAGCTGCGAATCGAGGTGGCGACGCCGCTGATGCGGGGGAAATAGGTATCGGAGAGCATCAGTATGCGCATCGGTGCGTCCTTGCGGAAGTGATTCAAGCGTCATCACGGCGGAGAAAGTTTGGGTCCTAGTTGTTCGCGATAGGCGGTTTCGAGCACGTCGAAACTGTGCGCCCAACTCTGGGATTCGGCCCGCAGACGACCGGCCGCACCGAACTTATAACGGAGACCGGAATCCTCACAGAGGAGTTGCAACATGGCGGTCCAGTCACTGCCCGGAGGCAGGAGCAATCCATGAACAGTGTCATCCACCTGTTCGTTCACCCCGGGGCAATCGTAGGCGAGGATCGGCAGGCCGCTGGCTTCGGCCTCGAGCACCACATTCCCGAAGGTTTCGCTGCAGGAGGGGAAGCAGAACAGATCGGCACTGGCATACCAGCGCGCCAGATCCATGCCCTGCTGCATGCCGACACAGAGAATGCCTTCATGGGAGAGGCGGCTGAACCCTGGACGCAAGGGACCGTCGCCCACCAGCACGAGTACCGTCGTGAGACAGCTCCTGCGCAGCGCGCGAAAGGCGGTGATGAGCGGGGTGAGATTCTTTTCGGGAGCCAGTCGCCCCACGTATAGCAGGAGTCGGCCCTCCGGCCCCAGGCCCAAGCTTTCCCGCAACGTATCGTCCCGCCATTGGGGATGAAAACGCACGGTATCCACGCCCCTGCCCCAACGGCGCAATTGCTGAAATCCTTGCGCCTGCAGGCGATCCAAGGTGTGCTGGCTGGGAACCAGTGTGAGTTTGCCCGCATTGTGAAAGGCGCGCAGATAAGTTCTTGCCCCGCGACCCAGCAGGGGTAGCCCGTAATGGGCGGCATACTGATCAAAATTAGTATGGAAGCTGGTTACCGCAGGAATGTGCAAACGCCGCGCGGCGATGAGTGCGGCGAGTCCCAAAGGACCTTCCGTGGCGACATGGACGATCTCGCTGCCCCAACCCTGCAGCCAGCGCTGAAGGGTGGTAGGGGTGGCGCACCCGAGGCGCACCTGGCGGTAGAAAAAGAGGGGCAGTGCGGACATGAGACCCGGGCTCGGGGATTCCTCCACCTGTCGTGGACGGATGAGGGTGATGTCGTGGCCTCGGGCTCGCAGGTCATCGACAGCGCGCCCCAGGGTGATGGCCACCCCATTGATCTCGGGTGGGTAGGTCTCCGTGACCAGGGTGATCCGCATCACCGTTTCCGTCATGTGCCACCGGTCCCGGGCGGGAACCGGATAGCCGCGATCCGCGTACCTACCAGGACCGCCAGCAGAACCGCCATACTGAGGAGTTCCCGCCAGCCCATGCGGTGGCTATACAAACCGATGAAGACTTCGCGCAGCAAAAAGGTGATTCCGACATCCGCCAGCACCTGCAGGCGGATCCGGTGAAATTCCAGATAGTCGGTAAAGGTGCGAAACAACTCGATCAGGATAAAGACCGACAGGACATTGATCACGAGCTCCCGGCCCAGACGTTTGGCGAGTTCATGGGAGGGGAAAGGGGTCGCCGTCGAGTTCAGGGTGGTGATCGCCGACACAAAATCGTCCACGAGACCCACAACGGCGCCCAGCAGGGTGAGCAGCATGATCAGGAGCAACACAATGACGACCAAATCCAGTACCTGCCCATACCAGCGCAAGGTATGCCCCCTAAGCCACTGCGAGAAAGGTTTCTTTCCCATGGGCTGGCTGTGGTTGAGCGTTACCGCCCTACTGCTCTGCGGTAAGCCCTTCCCGATCTATGTCCTGTTCGGCGGCAAACCAACAGGCTTCCGCCTGGTCGGCCAGAAATCCTTTATGTTCTGCCAGAAAATAGGCGGCCTCGGCGATCCGGCGATGCCGCAACTCGGGGTCACTCACCATCGGTGCTGCTACGGAAGCAGGCGTTTCGGGGAGCGGGACGGGACTGAACGGGACTTGTTCATGGGTATCCGTTGGTTCATGTATAGAGGTCATGGCACTCTCCTGAATATCAGTGGAATGGGCGACACCAAAGTGTCACCGGGAATCATACAAAACGATTGTGACAGTTTGATGAACCCATCTTCGCACCGCGCGTCCATCGGCTTCCTCCTGGTAAGCGGAAGTGTCCATTACATCATCGTTAGATGTGTTTTAATTGCTATACATTCACACTTTGTAACAAATTTCATGTTGCATCGCAGGTAAAAACTAGATATCCAATGCACTATAATAACAAACGTTCAAAGTTGCATCCCTGAGTAGATCGGTGGTGTTGCAAAGGCTGGAGTGCTGAAATTATGAGTTTTTATAGCAGATGGCGACTCCTTGTGCTTATGCCTGGCCTAATCTTGGCCGGCTGTGTAGTGGCACCGGGTTATATGGGATCGCCTGTGCTGGCGGTCCCAGGGCCGCCGCCACCATCATTGGCCCTGGCTACACCCCCACCACCAACCGTCGGCATGGTTTGGATCGGTGGAGATTGGGTGTGGCATAACCGTTGGGTGTGGCGACCGGGTCGCTGGGCGCATCCCCCTCGACCCGGTGTTATATGGGTACATGGACACTGGCGGCATCGTGGAACGCATTGGTTCTGGCATCCTGGGCACTGGCGTTGATGATTATGGAAATCCAATCGGCGGCGAAAGTCTCTATCACAACACCGCCGTTATTGGATGGTGAGTAACAGCCTTGGGCATTTTACAAAAATAATTTGTCAAGAGCATGTTTTTAACATACTGATTAATATGGTGGGCCCGCACGGACTCGAACCGTGGACCAAGGGATTATGAGTCCCCTGCTC
>NZ_DAHVHY010000081.1 GCF_027322205.1 Acidithiobacillus sp. | reverse complement strand
GTGTCCTATATGCGCTGGTGCGTGACACAAAAGGTTTAACTCTGGCTGAAGATAATTCACCGTTCTGACTATTTCGACCAGCACATCACCCGTGTGTACTGAACCAATTTCTGGACGACAGCTTCCGCTGCGTACCTGACATTGATAATGAGGGGAGTATCGACCGCGCCTCTACATTTTCGATAACACAGGGAATTGCGGCCGATACAGCAATGCCAGATATTATGTGTGGGAAGTCGGCCATCTTCCACCTTTACTAATATTATAAACACCCACTCACGGACCATGTATAAGTTGTTGAGGATGACATTCTGTTGTCCGTTAACATCAAGTGCTCAACAGGTCTATATAGGATTGAAAACTGTAATTACGGTGCGTCTTTTGGCCGGTTATTTCGGTCACTATACCCACGTCTTCCAGAGTTTTTACAGCGGCATTAGCGGTCGGAAAACTTGTGCCCAATCTTTGCCTCACCCGTTCCACTGTAAAGCGGGGCATCATGGGTAACATCTCGAACAGCCGGTAACTGGCAGGCCCAACTTTGGAGGATGCCAGCAGGCGATGACGGTCTGTAGACATCAGACTGGCAATCGAAATAATGCTGCGTTCGGCACCGGACGCGGCGACCGCCACCCCCTCCAGAAAAAACGCGACCCAAGACTCCCAGTCCCCTTCACTGCGGATATTAGAAAGTTGGCGGTAGTATTCGGCTTGGTGCTGCTTGAGATAACCGCTCAGGTACATGATTGGTTCGGCAAGCAGCCCCCAATGCTCTAGCAGTGCCGCTATCAGTAGCCGGCCAAGGCGTCCATTGCCATCCAGGAATGGGTGGATGGTTTCAAACTGGGCATGGACGAGCGCGATTTTCACGAGAGGTGGAAGTGCCGGGGATGTGTCGTGGATGAATCGCTCCATGTCACTGAGCAAGGCGGCGACCCGGTCTGCGGGCGGCGGAACGAAAACAGCGTTACCCGGACGCGTTCCTCCGATCCAGTTTTGCGAGCGGCGCAACTCGCCCGGCTGCTTGGCTGAACCACGGGCGCCAGCGAGCAACAAGCGATGGGCCGCACAGAGTAGGCGAATACTGATTGGCAAGCCTTGGGGCGAGCGGAGATTGTCCTGCACCAACCGGAAGGCGCGCAGGTAGTTGGTGACTTCCTCAACATCATCCGTGTTGCTGATCGCAATGCCTGCCTCCTCATCGAACAGGTCGGTCAAGGTGGCCTGAGTCCCCTCGATTTGCGAAGTCAGCAGGGCCTCCTTGCGAATAGCACTGTAGAGCAGCCAATCTACTGATGGAACCAGCCCCGACACCCCGGACAACCGTGCCAGAGCCAGTTCGGCATGACGATTCAGATCGATAAACGACTCTGGCTCCAGCGCGGGCTCAGTGGGCGGCAATGGGTGCGGCACAAAAGCTTGTACCAACTCGCCCAGTGTCGTGGTGGTCACATAGCTACCTGCAGAACGATCCATTTGCATATCCTTTAATTAGTACACAATCTATTAAGGCACTTTTTAATTGGCACGGTCAACATTAAACGATACGTTAATAAAGATCTCTGTCCTCGCGGTTGGCGTCTATGCGCGGGCGGAGGAAAACCTCTTGAGGGCAGAGCGATCTCGCACGGGCCGCCGTCATGGCGGAATGAAGGCAAATACGGCGAGCCTCATAGCTGCAAGTTGCGACGACGCCCCGGCCGGCGGGATCGCTGCCGACAACGACGGGCTAACCGCACAGTTCGGGTTGGTCGCGCTGCTCCACGGCTGCAAAAAATGCATCCATGTCCACATGGGTGATCTTGCGGAGTTCGGCACCGTGTTCTGAATGTGGGTCCGGCAATGGAAAGTCTCCTGACTGCTCAGATTCCATCAGGAACCGGCCCGGGGAGGGGGGCGATGCCCTGGGTATCTAATTGGGCAAAGGGACGAGGAGCGATGAAAGTTCTTGCCGATGGGCGATGGAAAGCTGTAGATTGCGGCGAAGTGATGGGCGGTAAAGACTGATTGCGGTCATTCAGCAGCGGAGAGCAAATGACATCATCCGACCCGTTCCGGCCCCTCAACGGGCAGCCTCGGCTGACAGCTCTTGGCCGATATTACTTGTTCCCAAGCTGGCCGGTAAGACCCGCCTCTCGGCCTTACCGGCTACTCGCGCTTTGCTAATAGGGGTAGGGTAGCCCCATGAGTCGTGCCAGCAGCCGCCATCTGACCGTGCCGGCGGTATTTATCCATCCGTCCAATGCTTGGCGTGCCCGCCCACGCTCATACCGCAGCGCAGACGGCGACTTGGTCAGGGCTGAGCCTCCCAAGGATTGATGATGGCCACGCCGGTCGGCTCGAAGTCGGCTACATTCCGGGTCACGACGGTCATGCCATGCACAAGTGCGGTGGCTGCGATATACGCATCTCGCTCGGGGCGAGGATTGGGCACATGTAGTTGGGCACAACGAAGTGCTACAACCTCATCGATCGGCAGCGTGCGTTCGGAGAATTCGGGAAGAACATGGTTGTCCATCCAAGTGCGCAGCCGCGCCCCTTGAACGGCGTCACGCCGCTCCACGCGGAGAATACCAAACTCAAGTTCCATGATGGTCACGGCTGAGATGTAGAAACTCGTTGCGTCCGTGCCTGACAGCCATGCTGTAACATTGGCATCGACCTTGCCGTCGCCGGCTTTGCGCAGCTCGGAAATAACATTGGTATCGAGCAGGAACATCATGAACATCATTCAAAGGCCGCTGGCCGGGGAAACTCGCGTGAACGGGGGATCTCAATTTCGATATCGGCAATGCCCGGCATGGATAGCGCCTCAACGAGGTTCCTACGTTTGCCAGTAAGTCGCCGGTATTCCTCGATGCTCAACAGCACGTGTGCTGGTTTGCCGCGATCCGTGATGAACACCGGGCCGTTCTTGGCCGCTTTCTTGGCACGAGTAACGTCCTGATTAAGTTCTCGGCTGGATAGGGTCGTGATGGTCATGGCGACACCTCCTAGATGGGATAGTGTAGGTAAGTTGCTACACTCACGCAACATTTGCAAGCTCATCTGCCCGGGGCTTCGTTGGCAGTTGATCGGCCGGAGACGCCGCTGACAGGTAGATTCGGTCGGCGGACACACCGCCGCCGTCTGCCCGAGCTACGCGACGAAGATGCCAGCCCCGCGGCGCGGGAGCTGGGCATCTACGCTCGAACTGACGCTAACCCATCAGTTTCCCTTTGTTGGCATCGAGAAACGCGGCGGTGACTTTCGATTCGCCCGCTTCCCTGGCGGCCTTCTCGATTTTGGCCTTGGCCATGTTACGCACGAAAGAAGGCATCTTCTCCAGGCGTTGCAGTGCGTCTTCGTCCCAGGGCAGCGTCTGTTCGCTCATTCGTCGACTCCTTCATCAGGTGCAGGTAGGGGATTGCGCTTGCGCGCACAGGCATTGAGGCAATCATCAAGCAGTCTGCGCACCTAGTCATGCCGCGCCTAACGCCTACCGCGGCGTGTCGCGAAGGTGGCATTTGTGAAAATTCTATGGGCTTGGTAACAGGATGGCAAGCCGACGGAGCCGGGCGGCGGCGGGAAACCCTCGCGCGTGGACATCAGGTCACGGCTTTGGCCAAAACTGAGCACGTAAATCCACAGCGCAAGGGTGGGGTGGAACCACTGACCCCGTCGCGCTGAGTTGCGGCAGAAGAACGTTCAACCGGCAATCGGAATGATGTTGTCACCGGCCATGATTGTATCCAGATACTTTTCCCACTTGGTCAGGGCGTCGGTTTTTTCTTCGAGATAGGCGTACTTGTCATAGTGCCTTGTCTGAATATCGCCCAGGCCATGACTCAGCAGTTGTGCCTTCATGTCCTTGCTGATCTTCAGCCTGCCCATCTCGGTTTCCACGGTCCGGCGAATGTCGCCCAGCCGGTACGCTCCAGCGCCGATCGCATGCGCCACACCCGACGCTGTTTCCGGCCATATCGTGCTGCGCCCATCGGTGGAGAAAATACCTGGGGCATCGATATTCAGGGCCAACAGTTCCTCCACCCATTGCCGGGTCTTTGGCGTCAACGGCAGCACATGGGCGCGGGGGTGCTGGCGTTTGCCCTTGCCGTCGTATTGTGTGATCGTGTTCCGGTCCATATCCACATCGGCGGCAGTGACGCGGAACAACTGCGCGGGCCGCTGCCCTCCGAGATAGATTTGCAGCAGCATGGCAAGGCGCATGACGGGATTCGTGAGGGCGTCTATGCCTCTCAGATAGGTCCGCAACTCCTTAATGGTCAGGACACGCTCGCCGGGCACGGAAAGCTCCTTGTAGGTGTCGATTCCGGCGATAGGGTTTACTTCCACATGAAACACGCGGAAAGCCTCCCGCCCAGCCTTCTCCGATTTTAATGCCATATTGTAGGCGGCGTGCAGTGCCGATCTCACCTTGCCCAGCGCACGGCCAAGGCCAGCGGCCTGCATTCGGTCGAAGAGGGGCGTGAAGTCGCGCTTCCCAAGGTCGTTTGCCGGACGGGATACCAGGGCGGGGAATGGCTCCGCCACGTGGATACGGAAGAAACTCGCCACATCTTTGCTGGAGGGTTTTCCCGCCGTTTTTAGGTGATCCACGTAGGCGTCGAGCAATGCGCTGAGAG
The DNA here is from genome assembly GCF_027322205.1 of Acidithiobacillus sp. Lineage (GTDB taxonomy): Bacteria > Pseudomonadota > Gammaproteobacteria > Acidithiobacillales > Acidithiobacillaceae > Acidithiobacillus. The sequence continues at coordinate 3,790 of NZ_DAHVHY010000081.1, read as the reverse complement.
TCCCTGCATTGGCTTTCTCACGCTCCGCCTTTTGCCGCGCCAACGCCCTTTCGTGGTCGATGCGTTGCTGGTCCAGGTGCAGCCGCACATCCTTGGTGATCGTGCGGTAAATGGCAGCATGCTCTCCGGCCTTTGCGCGGGCTTGCTCCAGAGTAAGGTAGCCTTCCTGTGTCTTCTCGGAATAGGGACCCAGAGGAATCCGATCCCGCTTCCCGGCGCTGGTCACATGGTCGTAGTAAAACGACGCGCCCTTGCTGGCGATTTTGGCGACCAGTTGTCCTGCCCCCTTGGGTCCACCGTCGCGCACCCATACCGGCGTCTTTCTCACCTTCGCGGCCTTGATCTCTCCGGCCAATCCCTTGACGGTCATCGTTGCCATAGCCATAATCCCCCAAGCCTGCTTACTCGTATCCATACGGTATCCATACGCGGTGGGCTACCTCTGTTTTCCATGGTACACCATGAAACAAAAAATTCAATATAAGACAGAAAGTTATATTGTTTTCTTGGGGGTTTGTGAAACACTGGGAAACGCCGTTTTGTCAGACTTTTAAGCCGTGGGTCGCGGGTTCGATTCCCGCCGTCCCCACCAAATAAAACAACATGTTATACGAATTCCGGTCTGGGCAATTTTCGTATTTTACGACCTCCTAACCCTAGGCGGTCACCACCGGCGGGGGACATGCTTTTGCTAACTGGGTCCCAACGAATCACCGCAAAAGGATGGACACCAACATGAAGAAATTGGAAAGGAGTTAAAACCAATGAGCAACGCAGCAGAAAATCGTAAACACATAATCCAGCGCGCGGCCTTTGCCGGGCTTCTGACAATGGCCGGAGCTGGGTTTGCCAGCTCTGCCTGGGCGGGAATGACAGGCTATGTTAGGTGCTACGGCATCGCCCGTGCCCACATGAACCAATGCAACTCCATTGCTGGGATCACCAGAGGTTCAGCCGCCACGAATGGTGATCCGGATGCCTGGCTAGCAGTACCTAAAGGGCTTTGCCTGAAAATCGTAGGTGGCAGTCTGACCCCAAACGTGCGGGATGCGCTCCGCGCACCAGGTTTTCCGTCAGGGAAGTAAAAAAGATGCTGGGGCAAAACAGGCCCTGGCATATTCACTGAATGCTGAGAAAGTTACATGGGCATCTTCTTATGCTTCATCATATATGCCTTGCCACATTTGCCATCATGGGCCTTGGCCATTGCAGCACTCACGCGTAGAGTCAGTCTTGCCGATTTGCGTTTTCGCGCCTAAAGTGCCTGTAAAGTTATTCAACAGTCTGTGTTTGTGTCCATACTTGTAACAGCTCGCAATCCAAAAAGGTATGCTCGCAGAACACCATGGAAAAATCGAATTCTACTCTATCCAACGAAGTCATTCCTGCGGCTGCAGGGATTGGCCTGCGTTCACGCCATTATCGTGATTTTCAGACCGGGAAACCTGAAACTGCCTGGATTGAAGCGCACAGCGAGAACCTTTTTGCCGCCGGTGGGCTGGCCTATCGGGTGATGGGCCAGATTCGGAGTGATTATCCCTTGAGTCTCCATGGCGTCGGCTTATCCTTGGGCAGTGCCGATCCGTTGAATACGGAACACCTGCGCCAACTGCAGCGACTGGTAACCCGCTACGAACCCAGCCTCGTTTCCGAGCATCTTTGCTGGGTGTCATCCGAGGGACGCTATCTCCACGCTCTATTACCCATGCCTTATACCGATGGCATGCTCCAGCATATCAGTGATCGTATCGATCAGGTCCAGAGTGTTCTGCAGCGACAAATCCTGATTGAGAACGTCTCGGCCTATCTGCATTTTACCGATGACCAGATGCCGGAATGGGCTTTTCTGAACGAACTGGTGCGGCGCACTGGATGCGGACTATTGCTGGACATCAACAATCTCTACGTCAGTAGCCGGAATCTCGGTATCGATCGGGACGAATATCTGGTCAACCTTAACTCCGATGCGGTTCAGGAGATACACTTGGCCGGTTTTACGGTGGAAACAGCATTGGGACAAGAAGTGTTGATTGACACCCACAGTCAGGCCGTCTGGCCCGAAGTCTGGTCTCTGTATGACCGCGCCTTGCGGGTTCTCGGACGCCGGGTGCCCACGTTGATTGAATGGGATGTGAATATTCCGCCGCTCAGCATGCTACTGGACGAGGCGCAGAAAGCACAACATATCCTGGAGATGATCCATGAATGACGCACTGACTTGGCAAAAATCGTTTGCAAGCGCCGTGTTTTCGCAAGAAGACGACATCGTCATTCCCGGTCTCGGCGGACCGATTTCTGCTGCCGTCGCTACGGCGATCTACCGTAATAATGTGCTGGAGGGATTTAGCGAAGGCCTCAAGAACATCTACGGCGCGATCTTCCTGCTCATCGGGGAGGACTGTTTTCGGGAAATCACCTATGCCTACTGCCGTGCCATCCCTTCTTTGTCCGGAGACCGCAATGCCTACGGCGACCGCCTGCCCGCCTTTCTCGCCCGTCATCCACTGACCCGATCGTTGGCCTATTTGCCCGATATGGCGCGGCTGGAATGGGCCAGCCATGAAGCCTATCTGGCAGCAGAGCATGCCGTCGATAACGGGTTGCATGCTTCTGTGCGGCTGGTGGAGTCGGACTATCCGCTCATGGCGCTCTGGCAACTGTGCCAGCACCCCGATACGGAGGAAACCCTGGATCTGGATACCCTTGGCGGTGACCGCGTGCTGATTGCGCGTCCTCAAGAGGACGTGCTGATGCGCAGCGTGTCCGTAGGAGAGGCATCCTGGTACCGGGCATTGCTCGACAAGCAGTCACCCGACCAGGCGGCAGCAGCAGCCCAAATGGCCGAACACGGCTGTGATCCCATGCTCTATTGGGCAGCCGCCATCAGTACAGGTCTTTTAGTGCAACGGCACTGAAGGTATCTGCGATACGGAAGTCCATCAGTGCTTCATCCCTTCGGTTTCTTTGTGGGTAACTGCCGCACCATGCGATCGAAATCCGACTCGAAACGCTGGTCATCCAGTACCCGGAACTTGTCGAACTCCTGCTCCGCGTGTGCTTTGGCGAGTTCCGCAGACACTTGGCCTGCCCCTGCAGAATTGCGCGGTCATTCAGCGTCAGGAAGCCCTCCAGCTTGGTGATCCAGTCCTGCATCGTCATTGCGATGCGCCGCGCCGCCTGGCCTTCGGCAAAGACGAGGTATTGCTCGGCCAGGTTATTGAGGGCGCGCAGTTCCTCCTCGCTCAGATAGTTTTTGGCGACACCCACGTCGGATTTACGGATACGTGCGCCTTCCCAAGTCGTCAGGCCCATGTTCGGCAATCGGCTATCCGCGCGGCTGATGATCAACTCGGCGGCGGTCTGGCCGTGGATGGCGTAATGCACCTTGTTTTGCACCGTGGCGAAAAACTGCTGAGTGAGCGGATGGCGCGCGTCGTAATCCACGCTTGTGGCGTAAATGTCGGTGATTTTCTGATAAAAGCGCCGCTCACTGGTGCGGATGTCTTGCAGGCGACGGGTCAGTTCGTCGAAATAATCCCGGCCCTTACCGGGGTTCTTCAGACGCGCGTCATCCAGCACGAAGCCCTTGACGATATATTCCTTGAGCTTGTCGCTGGCCCACTGGCGAAAACGCACGCCTACCGGGCTGCGCACGCGAAAGCCAAGAGCGAGGATCATGTCGAGATTGTAGTGTGCCACCTCATACTGTTTGCCGTCTGCGGCAGTTGTTCGGAAAAGCCGAACAACTGAGTGCTCATCTAGCTCCCCATCCTCAAAAATGTGCCTGATG
>NZ_DAHVHY010000080.1 GCF_027322205.1 Acidithiobacillus sp. | reverse complement strand
TCAGGACTATCAAACCATTGTCGGCGCACGCAGCGCGGCCCAGGCCGCCCAACTCGCCGTACGGAGTGCTCAGGCGTCTCTGCAGGCGATCCGCGCCCAGTATCGGGTGGGGCTCTCCACCATGCTGAATCTGCTTACCGCCGAAGCGACGCTGACTACCGCCGAGCAGACCGAAATTCAGGACATCACGACCTCTTACACGCAACTGGCCAATCTCGCGGATGCTCTAGGCTACATTGGATTGCCGCATACCTTACAGGATACCGAGGCTACCCATGCGCACCCGTAGATTGTTTTGGCGTCCTTTCCAACGCGTTGTGCGGTTTTTGCCCCTGCTGTTTTTATCGTTGGTGCTCACCGGTTGCCAACAGGCACAGCATCTGCGCCCACCGTCCCCCGTATCCGTGACTACCGCGCCAGTTCAGGAGGGTCCGCTAGCTCTGACGGTACCGACCTTGGGGCAGGCTATTGCCATACATTCGGTGTCCATTGAACCGCAAATTTCGGGGCTGCTGGAAAAAGTGATGATTCATTCGGGGGAGCGGGTCCACAAAGGCCAGCCGCTCTTCGTGATCGACCCGGCTCCGCAACTGGCGGCGCTGCACCAGGACATGGCCAATCTGCGCGGCGCCCAGGCGCAACTAGCTTATGACCAAACTCAGGTCAAAGCCTACCAGCCGTTGATTGCCAAGGATTATGTCACGGCCCAAACCTACCAGCAAGCCGAGGCGTCCGCGGCGACGGAAGCCGCCACCGTCGCCGCAGATCACGCCGCTGTACAGACCGCCGAGCTCGATCTCTCTTACACCCATATCCACGCGCCCATTGCTGGTCGCATCGGATTGCTCGGCATCAGGAGTGGTAATCTGGTGACGGCCAACAGCACTTTGCTGTGTACTCTCACGCAAATTCGTCCCATCGAGATCGAATTCAGTCTCCCGGAGAAGGACCTGGCCGCCCTGCGCCGTGCGGAGAGGAACCCCGCGCCCACCGTAGGCGTGTGGAGCAATGATCGTCGACACTTTCTGGGCAAGGGCCGGGTGATCGCCGTCGACAACAGCATTGATACCGCCTCCGGAACGATCACCGCGCGTGCCGTTCTGCCCAACACCCAAGGCACTCTCTGGCCAGGAGCCTTCGTTCAGGTGCGTTTTACCCGCAAAATCCTCGCACAGGCTTTGTTGATTCCCCAGAGTGCGTTGCAAGAAGGCGTCAAAGGTTCCTTTGTGTACGTGATTCGCGGCGGACGGGCACAGATGCAACCGGTGACCTATATCGGTCAGGATCGAAGGCTGGATGCCGTGCGCGGCGTGCAAGCCGGCGAAACCGTTATCGTCGGCGCTCCCGCCCATCTGCATCCCGGCGCTCCGGTGCAGCCTGATCACCGGAAGTCATCGGAGGATCAGCATCCTGTAGCCGCCACTCCGGCTGCCGCGCACGTCCGGGGGAGATTATCATGAATCTGTCCGCACCCTTCATCCGTCGCCCGGTCGCCACGACCGTGCTTGCCATGGCCATGGTGCTGCTCGGTATCGTGGGTTATTTTGAGCTCCCCATGGCGCTTCTGCCCAACGTCAGTTTCCCGACGGTTCTGGTTACCGGAAGCCTGCCGGGCGCCAGTCCAGAAACCATGGCGAGTTCGGTGGCAACGCCTTTGGAGCGCCAGTTCACCAGCATCCCTGGCCTTTCCTCTATGAGTGCGGTGAGCCAGAACGGATCGACCCGCATCACCCTGCAATTCAACCTGGGCACTTCCGCGATCGCGGCGACGCAGGAGGTGTCCGATGCGGTGGCCCAGGCGCAGCATTTTCTGCCCCCGGATTTACCGCAACCCCCGCTGGTGAAAAATCTCAACCCCTCCGCACGACCGATTATGTTCATTGGCCTGACGGCGCCCAACATGCCACTTTACCAGTTGAACCGCTATGCCGAAACGCGGGTGGCCACCACCCTTTCCACGGTGCCGGGAGTGGCCGATGTCCAGGTTTTCGGGGCCAAGACCTACGCGGTACGGATCTATGTCAACCCCTTCGCGCTCTCCGCACGCGGCCTGAGCCTGCAGGCCGTTGAAAGCGCGATCGGTTCCGCCAATGTCGATTTGCCGCAGGGGACCATCGAGGGCAGCCACTCCGACCTGCAAGCCGAAGTGCATGGCCAGTTGCACACCGCGACCGCTTACAATCATCTGGTCCTCACCTACGCCAATGGGCGCCCGGTGCCTTTGAGTGCGGTGGGAAAGGCCATCAACAGCACCGAGTACAATCAGCAGGAGACCTGGCTCAACAAAAAACCGGGTATCGTCCTGGCGGTGGTCCGTCAACCCGGTAGTAATACGGTCGCCATCTCCAATGCTATCCATCGCTTGCTTCCGCAACTCGCTGCCACGGCGCCCGGTGGCGCTACCCTGAAAGTCGTTTTCAATGAGGCCGATTACATTAGTGCCGCCGTCCAGCAAGTACTTTTTACGCTGGCGCTCGCCAGCGTGCTGGTGGCCGGCGTCATGTGGATCTTTCTGCGCCGATTTGCCGCGACGCTCATCGGCGCGCTGGCGATTCCTTTTTCGCTCCTGGGGACATTTCTGGTCATGTGGCTACTGGGGTATAGCCTCAACACGCTGACCCTTCTGGCGCTTACGCTCGCAGTCGGCTTTGTGGTGGACGATGCCGTCGTCATGCTGGAAAACATCAACCGACATCTCGACCGAGGCGAGGACGGATTTACTGCAGCCCTGACCGGTGGTCGGGAGATCGGTTTTACCGTCCTGTCGATGACCTTGTCACTCGCGATCATCTTCCTGCCTTTGCTGTTCCTGGGTGGATTCGTCGGGCACCTCTTCGCGGCGTTCGGAGTGACCATTTCCGTGGTGATTCTGATGTCCGGTCTGGTGGCCCTGACGGTCACGCCGGCGCTCTCCGCGCGTTTTCTCAATCGCACCGATCAGGCGGATCGTGGACGATTTCAACGAAAATTTGAGCGTAGCCGGACGCTCTACCTGCGCTCTCTGGACACCGCCCTCCGGCACAAAGGATGGGTGCTGGGACTGGCGGGCCTCACCTTGATTGGTTGCGTGGCGCTGACGGGCCTGGTGCAAAAGGGCTTTTTGCCCAATCAGCAGGCAGGGCTGTTGAACGTGAATATCATCTATCCCCCAGGGCTCAGTTTCGGTCAGATCGCCCGCGAGCAAAAAGCCATTTCGCAGACGATGCAAGAAAATCCGGCCGTGCTATCGGTAGTTTCTTCTGCAGGGCAGGGTCCCGGCGCGTTTGGCGGCACCACCAAGGGCCACTGTTTCGTGCGTCTGAAACCAGCCTATGCTCAACAAACGGCGTCGGTGATTCAGTCGCTGCGCCAGGCCGTGGCCCCCTATCACAACGCGGTCATCGTGTTTACGGGGCAGGCTGGGGCTCAGGGCGGGACAGCGTCGGCTAACGGCGCCTATGTCTATGAGCTCCTCGGTACTCGCTGGTCGACGGTGAATCAGGCCACCCAGACCCTCACCGAGGCACTGCGGCGTCTTCCCCAATTGCAGTCCGTCAACAGCAGTCTGGAAAACAATAATCCTCAGGTGGCGATTCACATCCGCCGATCTGCGGCGACGGCCCTGGGTGTCACGCCGCAAGCCATTGAACAAACGCTCAATCTCGCCTTCGGGGGGCGCAAGGTGGGGACCATCTATGGTTCGGCCGATCAATACGAGGTCCTGCTCGAAATCAATCCACGATACCAGAACAGTATTCAGGCGCTCGATACCTTGAGTGTGCCGAGTAGCAGCGGGAACCTGGTGCCGCTATCGGCGGTGGTGGGCTTTCATTATGATGCGGGTCCCTTGTCTCTCCATCAGCACGAGGGACTCCCCTCGACGACCATATCCTTCAACGTGGCTCCCGGCACCGCCATCGGGCAAGTCATCCCGCTCGTGCAGCACATGGCCGCAAAAATGTTGCCGGCTGGGGTGAATGGCCGCTTCGGGGGGAACGCCGCACTTTTCCAGTCCTCCTTCCAGGCGCTGCCGATTCTGCTGTTTGCGACCATCTTGCTGATCTACGTGGTGCTGGCGGTGCTCTATGAGCATTTCCTGCATCCATTAACGATTCTGACCGCGCTGCCCCTTGCGGCCTTTGGGGCATTGCTGTCGCTCTATCTATTCGGCCTGCCCCTCGACCTGTACAGCTTCATCGGTATCATCATGTTGCTGGGTCTGGTGAAGAAGAACGGCATCATCCTCGTGGACTTCGCCATTAGCCGCCAACGGGAGGGCGCCAGTCCGGAAGAGGCGATTCGGGAGGCTTGTGCGGTACGCTATCGCCCCATCATGATGACCACCTTTGCCGCCATCCTCGGAGTACTGCCCATCGCCATTGGTTTTGGCGCGGGGAGCAGCAGCCGGGTGCCCCTGGGCGTGGCCGTAGTCGGGGGCTTGCTGTTCTCGCAATTCCTCACGCTCTACATCACGCCCGCTTTCTACCTGTGGATGGAGGTATTGACTGAGCGCCTGCGGCGCAGGAAGGGCTTCCGGGAGCCCTCAGCCGTTATCCACGAATAGGAGGAACAAGGACGACAATCAAGAGGACTGGAGCGGAGTATGCTCTGCCCTGTCTGGAAGAATGAGAGGATGCAAAGAACAGCGCTGAGGAAGACCATCTCGCTATGCGCCGCATGGGCGCACATTATCGGCGCTTATGTGCGTCCCCCCCTCTATAACCATGGTCAAAATTAGACGCTGTTACCGGGACATTTTTAAGCACGGTTTGACACTACTCACATCCATGCTCATCTCTGCAGGGTAAGAGTCTAAGCAACCTACCCTTGCGGATGGCATCGTCGTCATCTTCGGACTTGGATTCGTTTGGACCCTTACCTTTACCGGGTACGCGCTCTCCGGCAGTAAGCGACAAAGTGGCAAAGGGCAGTGCGAGGAACAATGCGCCGTAGGCGGCTGCACAGTCGGAGTGATCTTGACTTAGATGAACTCGAGGGGGGCCATCATAATTATAGAATGATGCTAATTACGCGTTTTATGGATCTTAATAATAGGTGCTTGCGAAACTATTTTTTTTGCAGAGGCAGAAATCTGCGCCATGAGCGACCTTGCATCCCAGTCTGTCGGCCAACCTTTCCATAACCGTAGTTTTCCAGAGACAAAAACACCAATTATTTGATCACGGTTCGCTAGACGAACGAGCTCCCATGAGATATCCCACGAAGGTAGCATTTCAGGAACCTGAAGATCAATCAAAAGAAAATCTGCATCTTTCCCTACAGCAATCTCACCAGTAGTTTGCCCTAGCTTTAAAACATCTGCACCATGCGCAGTTGCCTGGTCAACCCAAGTCCATCCACCACCGCATGACGAATCTCCAACCGGAATACCAAATACAAATCGTTGCGCTGCTTCTGCATAGTCCATCAGCCTAAATCCATCACTTCTGGTACCATCGGTGCCAATGCCAAAACGAATCCCAAGCGCCATCATAAGAAGTGCTGGGGCTACTGCATTACCTTTCCACGCACTTGCAACCGGATTATAGCTGACGGCTGATCCCGTATCATAGATCATTTTTAATTCTGTCGGAGTAACCAGAGTAGCGTGTGCCAAAAGAGCCTGAGGACCAAGAGCTCCGATGCTATATAAATGCTCTATTGGGCGCATATTAAGCAATTCAAGGGAACGCTCAACCGTTGATAAGTGCTCGTTTGCGTGAGTTTGAAAAACACAATTAGACTCGGCGCATATAGCAGATATTTTAGCAAGAATTCCATTTGTTGCAGCTTCCGGTATCGAAACGGAAAGAGATGGATGAACTAAGTTGTGGCTATGCCATTTTAAAATATGTTTTAAAGCACGATCAATAATTAAATCCGAGTTCTGTGGTGTTTTATTGCCATCAAGATCGTTGCATATAAGTCCAAGAACACATTTTATACCCACCTCAGTAGTCGCTCTAGAGATAGCATCAACTCCCAAAGTTCCTCTTGTACCAGCTTCACAAACGGTCGTGAAGCCACCTCGTAATGCTTCGAGAGATGCTAATTTTGATGCAAGGTAAAGATGCTCCTCGTCCAGGTGTCTTTCCAAAGGTACCCAAACACGGCGCCAGATCTCTGATGGTTCACCGAAAACTAATGCCTTGCCAAATGCCGAAGTGAGGTGATGATGCGTATCAATGAATCCTGGCATAAGTAGGGTCCCAGGAAGATCAGTAGGCACGAGGTCAGGAAATTCAGACTTTATGGTTGAAACCATGCCAACTGCAATAAATAGGTTTTTAGATACCACTACAGCGTGATCGCGAACTGGACCACATTTTAAGAATAACCATTCAGGAACAATAAGATGAATCTCTTTATTAAATGAATCAATCGATAAATATGGCAACATGGCGTACCTCATAGTATAAAACGGTTGTAGAACCAGAGTGGAGTTTGTTGTTGGTAAATATATATAAATCAACATGATGCTGTAAAGCATATATATGGCAACTATTTACCAGGGGTACTGCTACCTCATCGCCGACTGAGGGGATTCCCCCTGAGAAGGCGGCAATTCCGTCGAGGGGGTGGAAACAAGCCCGAGATATTCTGTCTGACCGGTGCTGGGTGAGGTAGACGATGGTAGCTTGCACGCGTAGACCCATATTGCGTGGTGGCTGTAACGCCTTCTGGAAAGCAGCTCCGGTGCACTTTACCGCAGGTGCAGCGTGCTCTTCCAGAATACGATGCTCGGTCACCTCAGCCAGAGCGCCGCCACAGGCATCGCAAGCTACGGGTAAAGGATGTATGACGACATGATCAGGGATGGCAAACTGTTCCTCCAGCCCAGAACCCTTCTGTCCGCCCTTGGGGCGCTGTCCCGCCTGACGCAGAGATTTAGGTGAGAGCTTATGCAGGCCAACCGAGGAAGGTGGCTTGTTGGAGTTATGGTGGTTTTTGTCCAGGCGGATTTCGAGTGTTGCGATGCGTGACTTCAATTCCGCGTTCTCCGCGAGAAGAAATCGTATCAGATCATTCCTAGTGGCGTGGTCTATCGCACTCAGATCGGGCTGTTCCATATTGTCCTTATGGCTTGATGCTACGTGGAAATCCTACTCAAGACGAGGCATAAAGTACGGGGTCCTGAATAGTTATTTCATCTTTTGGGAGAAGCGACTACCTAAGATCAACAACAGAAACTGTCTGAAATGCTGAGTTGACTATCCTCACAATTAGCGTACCAGTCAATGCTATTATAAATCCCACAATCGGAGATAGATTTATCCCGCTAAACAACGATGCTCCATATCCTTCAAAAATTGAGTTACTTGCGAACAGGGATGTGCACAAAACGGATGGCCATAGCACCCACGAGTTAAATTTTCTAAAGGCACCAATTGATTGTATATTATCAGATTTTTTTATAATCAAATCGATAATAATGTTGACTGTCATTATACCAGTCCAAGGAGCAGCGATTACAATAATTAGTGAAAGGAATATTCTAAACACAGCTATGAATGATGGAGCAACAAAAATAATGCATGACGATATCACAACTGCTAACGCCGCATCGGCGGCAGTAAACCATTTTCTATTGTAGTCAGTTCCAACAACTGTAGCCAAACTAAATGCTGAGCTATATGAGTTAAGATAATTCGCAGCAAGTAAGCCTGTAATGGAAAATACCGTAAAACCATAATATAGAAACTTATTCATAAAAATTGCAGATGATATAGCTATCCCTGTGGTATCAAATTTAATTCCTCCATCCATATAAAGCGCTACAGAGGTAACCATAATAATTAAGTGACCGATAAATCCACCTGCTGATGGGGCAATGACAACGCTGAATAATCCAGAGTCTTTTTTTATAAATCTTGAATAATCAGAAGAATACATTGTCCATGAAAAAGCGCCACCCATCAGCCCTATTGAAACGGCGCCCATAATATCAAGAATCGGATAATGAGCAACACCTTTCCAACTGGCTAATTCAGAAATGTGCAGCGGAATACTGAATAATACAACAACGGCAAAAGCAAGTAAAATAAATGATGAATATTCCTGAGTCTTCACAATGGCGCGGTAGCCAATAATTGGGATTATAAAATTAAACAAAATGGCAATAGAAAATGCAATGCCGGTATCTAGTATGGAATAGTTTGCATATCCGCTAAACAGTATCGCTCGTATTATATAGCTAACTATGACCAATAAAATACTCTCCCAACCAACTTGTGCAAGCCAGTTTGATAGCGATACAATTCTATTGGTGCTATGACCAAAAGAGTGCTCAGAAGCAACCATGCTAGGGATGCCAAACAAAAACCCAGGCAGGCTAATAATGCCGACAATTACATACATCAAGCAAGCAATAATTATCGGGTAAATCAACGGAATTGATGGAAATTGTTGTACTATAACTGCGCCTACGGGGATGGCAGATGCTGTCATTGTGCCTGCAAGCCAAATAAAAAAAACATTCATAGGAGAATCGTGGCGCTCCGACAATGAAGTTGGGCTAAGTGAGTGAATATCCATTCAATATACTCCAAAAAAATGCCAAATCACATATAAGGCGTAAATGAACTTTTGCGTTGAGCATCTCAACAAGAAAAAAAAGGCTGGTATTACCCATTTTAACCGTATAAAGT
>NZ_DAHVHY010000007.1 GCF_027322205.1 Acidithiobacillus sp. | reverse complement strand
ACGAGTCAACTTCCGCAAGCGTTGATTTAAATAGTGAGAGACTGCTTTGGTGGATTTCATGACATAATTCCTTTCGTGATGAAAAACCGAACGAAAAACCAAACCGTTTGCTTCTTGATAGGTGTTGCTGCTGACGAAAATCACCAGCAGCAGCCATCATCACAGGAACAAAAGGTCACTGGGAAGCTAACCCAGTGTCTGTACGGTACCAGGGACTGCCCCTCGTGTAAAGAGTAACTCATTGTTTCATATATTGTTTATAGAGAGATACTAAAAGCCATACAAACGGTTCGGAGTGGTTCTGGCGCTGCAATTACGCTGCACTGCGGGATAGGATAGGCAGGTATAACGTGGTATAGTGCGGGATAGTACATTCTGTAAGTGGCTGAAAATGCGAGAATATGAAAAGTGCTTATATTTCAAAAGCGCGCAAAAAGAGGATGCAGCGGCCTGCAAAGCCGTGGAAGCCGGTTCGATTCCGGCCCCAGCCTCCAAATATCGCTGAAATATTTTGCACGGTGAGCGCCCTGTTCCTGTGTGTCTACGTCGCCAACAGGCGACCTAGAGATATTTCTTATTGTTCTGGTCATCTGTCGGCTAACTGTTTCAGGGGGCACCAGAGATCATATTCCCACTTTCTCCGGGTGCGTGGTATAACGATGCCGAAGCATCTTGTCCCCGCGAACAACCTTGGTATTCGCCCATGCTGCTGATGAAATCTCTCCCGACGGTTCGTGAGCCCAGACTTTATCTGAGCATGGAGAGGTCGTATCTGGCCTCTATTAAATTTCTTTTTGTGGCTTTTGGTACGGGCATTCTTTCCAAGAAGCTCACTCTGCTGCTGGGCACCCTGCACTTTGATTTGCTAGTCCCGTTTTTTCAGGACCTTTATTATCTGCTGACATGGCCTGTTCTTGCGCTGTTGTTTCTTGTCTTTTATTTGTTCATTTCAGACTTGCGTTATGTCAATAAAGGGGCCCCAGTGACGGCCCGCGAGATTCAGGACCCTCGCATTTATCTGTCAGCGGAGAGGACTTTTTTATCATGGATACGCACGGGTATCAGTATTGTGATATTTGGGTTTGTCATTGCGAAGTTTAATTTCTTCCTGAGCAATCTTGCCCTGATACTGCATACCAAGATTACGTTGCAAATGACCTTCGCTGGTATGGATGTGGTGTTCGTCGTGTTGGGGGTGATCAGTATCAGCATGGGTACCGTAGGTTTTTTTCTGACGCTGCATCAGGTAGATCATGGGGCCTATCGCCCGCATGTCACCCTCTATGCAGCGTATGGCTTATCTTTTTTTGTCGCCATGGCCATTTTGGGCTATCAGCTTTTCCAGGTCGGGGGTAGTGCATGGCTGAGTTAAACAGGCATATCGCAATGGATAAAATCCTATCCGTGGCCCCCATGCTCGACTGGACAGACCGCCATTGTCGGCATTTTCTGCGCTTGGTATGCCCTTCCTGTGTGCTTTATACGGAGATGATCACCACCAGTGCGCTGCTTCTGGGGCGTGACCCTGGGCGATTTCTCGAATTCTCTGCAGCAGAGCACCCCCTGATTTTGCAGTTAGGGGGGGATGATCCTGTGGCAATGCGTGCGGCCGCGGCGATGGGGTATGCCTATGGCTATGACGGCCTCAATTTGAATGTGGGCTGTCCCTCGCCGCGGGTGCAGCAAGGCCGCTTTGGTGCCTGTCTGATGACGACGCCTGAACTGGTCGCCGAGTTGGTGGCAGCGATGGGAGAAAGTGGCTTGCCTGTTAGCGTGAAACACCGTCTCGGTCTGGATCGGGAAGAGGACTACGCGACGTTGCGTGCTTTCATCGAAACCGTCGCGATGGCGGGATGCCGACACTTTATTGTTCATGCGCGTAATGCCTGGCTGAAAGGTCTCAGTCCGGCTGAAAACCGTGACGTGCCGCCCTTGCGCTGGGATTGGGTGCATCAGTTGAAAAAAGAGCTGCCACATCTGACCATCGAGATCAATGGAGGCTTTTACGATTTGAAGGCGGTGACGGCGCAGTTTTCCGCAGTGGATGGGGTCATGATCGGGCGTGCTGCCTATCATCATCCCCTACTGCTAGCGGAAATTGAACGTGCCATGGGGCACAGGGAGACCCTGCCAGTGCCCGAAGTGATCTTGTCGGGGTTGATAGAATATGCGGAACAATGGGGAGAGGCGTTGCCTGCACCGCGTTTGAGTCGCCATTTGCATGGGTTGCGCTTTGGGCAAAATGGCGCGGGAGCATGGCGTCGCTTTCTGGGTACCGTTGAAACCGGTGAGAGCGCCGCAGAGTTCCTGCGGCGCGGTATGTCGCTGTTGGATTGAAAGTCAGGCGAAGACGTGGTGGCTCATGGCCAGCAGACGCAGGGTGCGCTGATCGCGGATGCGAAAGTACACACGACTGGCTACCCGTCGTACCAGTACCAGGCCGCTGTCCTGCAATAGGGCAAGATGCTGCGATGCATTGCTGTGGCTGGTATTGATGGCTTTCACGAGGTTTTGCATGCTCATTTCGCCGCGTCCCAGCAGGCAGATAATCTTGTAGCGCAAGGGGTGAGACATGGCTTTGATCACTCCGGAAAGCTGCTGAATTTCGCGTTCGGGAAGAATGGGATTTTGCATGGTTAAGCTCCTATTATCAGGTTTTGATCTTCGCTCTCAGCTATTAGCATGGATCATGCCATATTGCTTTAGTATCCTGAAATTATTATAGAAAGTGAAAAAATATTCAGAAAAATGAGGCGCCACATCGGGCCAGACTGTAGACTGATGGCTACGCTTTTCAGCGGGGCGTATTAGAATTATTGATTTTTATGTGGTTTTTTCTGTTTGCAACGGGCGACAGGCAGATGATGGCAGAGCACATGTGGCCTCCGCCAGTCGATTCAGGTTTGATTACGCCAGTAATGGTCTTCTTTGTCCATGATCCGGGTGGCTTCGTCTGGTCCCCAGGAGCCGGCGGGGTAGGTGAGGATATAGTCGGTCTCCCGTCCCCAGGACTTGATGATAGGGTCGACGACGCGCCAAGCCCACTCGACCTCGTCAAAACGAATGAACAGGGCTTTGTCGCCCTCCATCACATCCAGCAGCAGGGCTTCATAAGCATCCAGTTCCTGCTCCCCTTCTTTGCGGTAGGATGCGTTGAGTTGTACGGGTCGAACACGCATCTCTAATCCTGGTTCCTTGATCTGGATTTCAATTTTCAGACTTTCCGGTACTAAGGAGAGCAGTATCCAGTTGGGCTCAATACGTTCGATACTGGTTTCGCGAAAGAGTTGTTGCGGTGTATGACGGAAGCGGATGGCTACGCTGGAGGTTTTGGCGGTAAGACGCTTGCCGGTACGCAAATAAAAGGGCACCCCGCGCCAGCGCCAGTTATCGATGTAAAACTTGGTGGCGACAAAGGTTTCTGTTACCGAGTTGGGCTCCACACCCGCCTCGTCCTGATAGCCGGGGACGTGTTTGTCGTGGACAACGCCAGGCCCATACTGCGCGCGCATGGCATAGGCGGTAACGGCCGATTTGGGAATAGGGCGGATTGAGCGTAGGACTTTGACTTTTTCGTCGCGCAGGCTATCTGCCTCCAGCGAAGGCGGTGGTTCCATGGCGACCAGGGTGAGAATCTGCATCAGGTGATTTTGCAGCATATCGCGCAGAGCACCGGCCTGATCATAATACCCCGCCCGATTTTCAATGCCGATATCTTCGGCCACGGTTATCTGAACGTGGTCGATGTAATTGCGGTTCCAGATCGATTCAATGGCTAGGTTGGCGAAACGGAAGACCAGCAGGTTCTGGACAATTTCTTTGCCGAGATAATGATCGATACGGTAGATCTGGTCTTCGTGGAAGTGACGATGCAACTGCTCATTGAGCTGTACGGCACTTTCCAGACCATCACCGAAGGGCTTTTCAATCACAATGCGGTAGTCGCCATCCTGATTAAATCCGGCCTCAGAAAGGTGCTGTACTACCGGGACGAAATCGGCCGGACGAATGGCGAGATAAAAAATGGTACCTGCCGGCTTTTCGGCCCCCTCCGGGGTCAGCAGGTTGCGGAGTTTGGCGTAAGATTCCGGCTCATGGATTTCACCGCGCACATATTCAAAATGCCTGCAGAAATCGGCAAAGTGGTCCTCGTGATAATTGCTGGCATAGGTTTCCAGTTGTTCCTGAAGAAAGTTTTGCCAAGCCTCACCATCCCAAGGGCGACGACCAAAGGCGATAATACGCATTTCATCAGGCATCATGCCCGCGCATTGTAAGTGGTACAGGGCGGGGAGCAACTTCTTGCTGGCGAGATCACCGGTGGCCCCGAAGATGACGAACTGACAATTACAGTTGCTCATTCAGTCCTCCTTTTGCACGGTGTGGCCACCAAACTGGTTACGCATCATCGCCAGAAGTTTGGCGGCGTAGTCGTCGCGCCCCTGAGAGGCCCAACGCATTTGCAGAGCAAGGGTGATGACCGGTGCGGGAATTTTCAATGCGAGAGCGGCTTGAGCTGTCCACAAGCCTTCGCCGGAGTCCGCCACTACGGGCGCGATATCGGCGAGCACCTGATCTTTGGCGAGGGTGTCGGCGGTGAGGTCGAGGAGCCAGGAGCGGACGACGCTGCCGTAGCGCCACATTTCGGCCACCCTAGCGAGGTCCAGCCCGAATTCGGTTTTGCCCTGCAGGATGGCGAAACCTTCGGCGAGGGCCTGCATCATGCCGTATTCGATGCCGTTGTGGACCATTTTAACAAAGTGACCGCTACCAACCGGCCCGCAGTGCAGCCAGCCCCTGTTGGTGCCCGGTGCCAGTGCCTCCAGAAAAGGGGTTGCCTGAGTTACGGCTTCCTGGCTACCACCGACCATCAAGGCATAACCCTCTTGCAAGCCCCAGATACCGCCCGAAACACCGGCGTCTATGTAATGTACTCCGGCCGCCTCCACTTTTTTGGATTGGGTGATGGAGTCCTCATAAAGGGCATTCGCGCCGTTAATCAGTATGTCGCCCTTGCTCAATAAGGGAAGAATGGAGTCGATATGACTCTGGGTAGCTTCTCCAGCGGGGAGCATGAACCAGATGATCCGGGGGCTGGGCAAGGCTTGAACGAGGGCTTCCAGACTATTGGCAGCGTGCATGCCTGTTTCTTTAGCCAGATCAGTGGCTTTTTCGGTATGGCGATTGTAAATAGTAACATCCAAACCCTTGAGATGCAGACGCCGTGCCATGTTGGCACCCATTCGACCTAAACCAACTATCCCGATGCTTTTGCTGCTCATTATTTACTCCTCTGCGTACAGGACTGACCGAAACTGCTACTATCAGTATAGGCGCATAAAGGGCGGGCATCTCTAACCTGCGGCGGTTTGCGCGAAAATTTTCTGTTTTGACAAGGGGATCCAATGATACTTGGTACACCGCTCTCTGCTTCCGCTACCCGTCTACTCATGCTCGGTGCGGGTGAACTGGGCAAGGAAGTCCTCATCGCTGCACAACGCTTGGGGGTAGAGACTATTGCGGTAGATCGTTACGCCGATGCCCCGGCTATGCAGGTAGCCCATCGTGCCCATGTACTGGATATGACCGATCCAGAGGCCATTCTGGCACTTGTCAAACGCGAGCGCCCGCATTTTGTGGTGCCGGAGATTGAGGCCATTGCGACCTCCGCGCTGGCGGAAATTGAGGCGGCAGGCTGGGCGACGGTGGTGCCTTCGGCACGCGCGGTGCAGTTGACCATGGATCGCGAGGGTATCCGCCGCCTTGCTGCGGAAGAATTGGGCTTGCTGACGTCGCCTTATCGCTTCGCCGGGACACTGGCAGAGTTGGAAGAGGCGGCAGCAATGCTGGGCTTTCCCTGTGTGATCAAGCCCGTCATGTCCTCCAGTGGTAAGGGGCAGTCCGTAGTACGCGACGCGGCGGAACTGGCGCTGGCATGGCAGGAGGCACAGACGGCGGGACGGGTCGGTGGCCAGCGGATCATTGTTGAAGGCTTTGTCGACTTCGACTTCGAGATTACCCTGTTGGCGGTGCGTTCTGCCTTTGGGACGACATTTTGTGCGCCTATCGGGCATCGTCAAGAGGCCGGTGATTATGTGGAGTCCTGGCAGCCACAGCCCATGAGTGAGGCCGCTTTGCAACAGGCGGAAAAAATGGCGCAATTGGTGACTGATGATTTGGGCGGGCGGGGGCTGTATGGGGTGGAGTTTTTTGTGCGCGACGAAGAGGTCATCTTCAGTGAGCTCTCACCCCGGCCCCATGATACGGGTCTGGTGACTTTGGTCAGTCAGCGGCAGAACGAGTTTGACCTGCACTTGCGTGCTATTTTGGGTTTACCGGTGCAGCCGGGCTTTCGGCGCCCGGCGGCTTCTGCGGTAATTCGCGGGAGGGATCTGGGTTGGGGGCCGGTGTATTCAGGATTGGAGGAGGCGCTGGCGGTGCCGGAAAGCGATCTGCGGCTTTTTGGCAAGCCGACGGCCAGCAAGCTCAGGCGCCTCGGGGTGGGCATTGCTGGCGCCGATGATGTGGAGGAAGCCCGGAAGCGCGCCTGCCGGATAGCTGCGGCGATAATGATCAGCCCCGCGTCCTGAGCGAGGTTAATCCCGCGGTAACGCAATGCGATCTCAGTTTTTAGGGTGGTCTAGGCGTTGATAAAAGCGCTGATGCGGTCCAGGGCCATCTCCAGGTTCTTATCGCTGGTCGCGAAGGACAGGCGGATATGGTCAGGCGTGCCAAAGGCTGAGCCCGGTACCACTGCCACTCCGGCCTCCAGCAAGGCTTCAGCGAGGGCAAGATCATCACGCAGGCCTTTCGCCGCCATGACTTCGCGAAATCCCGGAAAGCTGTAAAAGGTACCATCGGAGGGCATGGCGGCGACACCGGGCAGCGCTTTCAGGCGGTTGTAAACGTATTGGTGGCGCCGCTTGAAGGCATGCACCATTTCGTGGATGGCGCTGTCGCCACCTTCCAGTGCTGCCTGGGCGGCCACCTGGGCGATGGAGGTGGGATTGGAGGTGCTCTGGGACTGTACCGTATTCATCGCGGTGATCAGCGCTTTGGGGCCAGCACAGTAGCCGATGCGCCATCCGGTCATGGCATAGGCTTTGG
This sequence comes from Acidithiobacillus sp., assembly GCF_027322205.1. GTDB lineage: Bacteria > Pseudomonadota > Gammaproteobacteria > Acidithiobacillales > Acidithiobacillaceae > Acidithiobacillus. The sequence goes on along the minus strand of NZ_DAHVHY010000007.1, from coordinate 45,490 downwards.
ACACGCCATTCATGATGATGCAACGCGGGATCAGATCCGGGCAGGCATTGGCGATGTTGACGAAGTCTTCATCGTAGAAACGAATTTTCTCATACATGTCATCGCTGGCGATGAGGATATGCGGATGATGGCGAAGTACTTCACCTAGGGCTTCCAGTTCGGTGCGGCTGTAGACCACGCCAGAGGGGTTGGATGGGCTGTTGATGACCAACAGACGGGTACTGGGGGTAATCGCCTCTTCCAATTGCTCCGGGTTGATCTTGAAACGCTGGCTGGCGTCGGTGCCGATGATGACGGGCCGCGCTTCGGCCAGCAGCACCATGTCCGGATAAGATACCCAGTAGGGTGCGGGAATGATAACTTCGTCGCCTGCATCCAGAAGAGCCTGACAAAGATTGAAGAAGCTTTGCTTGCCGCCGACGGAAACGAGAATTTCGTCGGGATGGTATGACAGATAATTGTCGCGGGCGAATTTGCCGATGATCGCGGCTTTCAGCTCCGGCGTGCCGCCGACAGCGGTGTATTTGGTGAAGCCCCGGCGGATGGCGGCGATGGCTGCTTCCTTGATGTACTCCGGGGTGTCGAAGTCTGGTTCGCCAGCACCCAGACTGACAATATCCTTCCCTGCGCGGCGCAGTTGTTGGGCACGGGCAGTGACCGCAAGCGTGGGGGAGGGGCGCACCGCATTCACGCGGCGGGAAAGGCGGATATCCACGATCATCAACTCCAGGAGCAATCTCATCGGGCGCGGGAAATGCGCGCAAGAGCGCAAATGATAAGCATCCTTCGACTAAAATCAACTATTTTGCGTAAGGCAGGTATTTCACGGGATGTGGGGTGTGAAGGATTGGTATTACACCCCGACTAAAAGAGTACGATTTTCATCACATAACTATCTGGAAGATCTGGCGAAGGGGAGGACTTCCGTGCCATCAAGCAATTGCTGGGTTTGCAGGCAATGGAAGCGCAGGTGCTGCGCGACGGCGAGGAGTTGTGGGTGGCGATCAGTACCGTGATCTGCTGGTCGGCAGCACGGTGAATGCGAGGCCCCTGCTGACTTGGGCGAGCAACCTGAGCGCCAGGCGGGTGAATGGGGTATGCTGTGGCATTCTTGGTGCATTGAAGGTGAGTTGTGGCGCAAAATCCCTGGCAACGTCCGGCCAACAAGAATGTCTGGGTGTTGTGGAAACTGAAGCCATTTTTGCAGGCACATCGTGCTTTGCTGCTCCTGTATGTGCTGGCTCTGTTGCTCAGCGCCGCGAGTTCGCTGATGCTGCCGCAAGGCGCGCGCTGGATTCTCGATAAAGGGTTTCATAGTTACGCCGCGCTGATGTGGATCAGTATCGCCCTGCTGGGGCTGGGACTGTTCACCGTTGCCATGCGCGCCTTACGTGATGCCCTGGCCACTTGGATCGGACAAGGGGTGGTGGCGGACCTCCGTACCGCAGTGTTCAGTCATGCCTTACGTTTGCCAGCGGGTTTTTATGAGGCTTTTCGCACTGGAGAGGTGATTTCCCGGCTCAGCAGCGATGTGACCATCCTGCGCTTTGGGTTGACGGGAGTGTTGGGGCGCAGCCTGCAAAGCGGTATTACCCTGATCGGGGCGCTGGTACTCATGGCCGCCACCATGCCACGACTGATCATACCCGGTATGGTCGTTTTACCTTTGCTGGTGTTCATCAACCTGAAATCCGGGCGCCTGCAACGTCGCTATAGTCGTAAAGAACAGGATTATCTGGCTGATCTGAGCGCGCATACGGAAGAGTCGGTTAATGGTATACGGGTGATTCAGTCATTGACCATGGAGCCGCAGACGGAAGAACATTATCGGCGCGATATCCGGTTTTTGCTGGAGCAAGTTTGGTCCCGGGTGATGGTGCAATTGTGGTCCACCTTTTTGACTGGGGGGCTGGTGTTTCTGGCGCTCAGTGTGATGCTCTATTGGGGTGGTTTGGCCGTGTTGCACCACGAAGTGGGGATCGGGGTGCTGGCGGCTTTTCTGCTCTACGCGCTGATGGCAGCGACTTCTCTGGCCGCCCTCGGCGAGTTGTGGGGTAGTATGGCACGTCTGGCCGGAGCGACGGAGCGACTGTTGGCGCTGCTGGATGAGATGCCGGAGGCAAGCTTTCCTGTTTCCCCTGTGCAGGATCCAGCGCCAACGCTTGTCGACGGCGGACTGCCGGCGCAGTGGGTAAGGCCCGCCAGTCTGTATCTGGACAAAGTATCTTTCAGTTATCCGTCACGCCGCGATTTCAATGCGATTGAAAATATCACGCTCGACATTGCCGCAGGAGAAACGGTGGCTTTTGTGGGTCCCTCTGGTGCTGGTAAAAGTACGGTTTTTTCCTTGTTACTGCGCCATTATCAGCCGAGTCAGGGGCGCATTTTTCTGGATGGTGTGGATGTCAATGCCTTACCGCTCCGCTCGTTACGTCAACAACTGGCGATGGTGCCTCAGCATCCGGTGATTTTCTCCATGAGCATTGCGGAAAACATCATGATGGCCCGTCCGGACGCAAGCGAGGCTGCCCTTCAGGAAGCGGTGCGTGCGGCGCGGGTGGATGAATTTTCTGATCGCCTGGAGGGGCGACTGCAGACCCATGTGGGGGAGAAAGGCGTTACTTTGTCGGGCGGGCAACGCCAACGTATCGCCATTGCCCGCGCTATTTTGCGTAATCCGCGCGTGCTGATTCTGGATGAGGCCACCAGTGCCCTGGATGCGGAAAACGAACGCATTATTCAGGAGGCGCTGGGCAATCTCACCGCACAACGCACCACCCTCGTTGCGGCACACCGGTTGGCGACGGTTATTCATGCGTCACGTATTGCGGTGTTGGATAAGGGTAGGCTGATTGCTGTGGGGAATCACAGAGAGCTTCTGAATGCCTGTCAGATTTATCGTCAGTTCGCCCAATTGCAGCGTTTGTATGAGGGAGCGGAAGCTGGGTCGGAACTTCAAAAAATTCGTGCGTGATCGGGCCTGGCGAACTAAAGTTGAGACGAAGAGTCTCATTTTAGGTAGCAGGGCGTTTTTTATAAGCACGAGTGAGGTGCCATATATCGGGTATATTGGTGGCAATCTAGGGAGGGAGGCCCCGTATGAGTACGGATTTTGAGCAAAATACGGCCTGGATCAGGCGGGCACAAACAGACATGAAGGCTTTTGTGGAAGGATTGGCGGCACGTCTGGAGGGGGACGTGCCGGGTTTTGTAGAAGTGGAACGCAAAAAGGATGGATTCTTCGCGAAAAGCAGTCACATCGAATCAATCATTATCCACACCAATAATAACGACTATATCCTCAAAAAAGAAGGCGCCCATATCAGCACGGTGCGCGCGAAAACCGTACGCGGCGTAGTGCTGAAACATGAAGATTTATCGTTAGCCGTCTGGCTGGAAAGCTTGGTTGCTGATCTGGCTGATCTCTCCGGCGAAATGCAGGGCGCCAGTAATACCTTGCATGACTTTCTTATGGGGTAATTTGAAGGAGGGTTTATGTCCATTTGGGACAAGATCAAACAGGGTATCGGGGAAGTCGCACATGATGCCCAGCGTGCTGCAGAAAATATTGGTCAGAATGCCAGCAAAGGTATCCGCTCACAAACCCCCGAAGAAATGCAGCGTTACTCTGAATGGGAGCTGGCGCTGCGCCAACACCGCCTCCCTTCTTTTGTACAAAGCCGAATGTTTCAGACCAGTCAGGGGCAATTGCCCTGGATTAGTACGGCGCGGGCGTCTGAGTTGCTGTTGCAGCGCAGTCACGGCGTACAACCCATTGGTATGGTGACCGGTAATTGCTGGTACCATTTTGGTTATTCCTGGACGCAAGGGCACTATGATGGCTGGCATACGGCTGTGGAACGTATGCGCCTGGAGGCACTCGCCCTGGGTGCGAATGCGATCGTCGATGTGCGGATGAAAGTGCATCATGGTGAGCACGAAGATATGGATTATGGCGTTACCGGCACAGCTATCCGCATTCGCGCTTTGCCGCCGTCTGCGGAGCCGGTCGTGGCTACTGTCTCGGCACTGGAGTTCGTACGGTTGCTGGAAGATGGGGTGGTGCCTGTGGGCATCGCTATCGGTGCCAACTTTGATTGGTACAGCCCGTGGATGGGTACCATGGCTGAGCAGGCCGCGCAGTCCTCTCCCTTTGCGGCGCGCTACTGGAATATGGAAATCACCGATCTGTCTACATTCCAGGAAAATGTCCGTCGTCGCGCTCTATACGATTTGCGCGAAGATGGGCGGCGTATGGCGGCCGCGGTATTGGCGCATACCAGCACCACCCAGATGTTTCGGGTTGCCGCCGATCAGGATAGCCCGGAACGCTTTCTGTGCCGTCACATTAGTATTGGCACAGCCATCAGTTATTTGCCGAAAAACGCCCCCCAGCACGAATTGATTCCGATGATTTCACTCCTTGACCATCCATTGAAAAGTGCCGCCACGGCACGAAAGGATCTCATATGACCGATACCGCTGAACAACTGGCTCCCCATGCCATCGAACGTCTGAAGGGTTTGCGCTCGCAGGGCAGCCACGAAGGCATATTTACCTCCGATCTCTCCGTCAATGAATTTGTTATGGTTCGTAAGGCCAATTTTGAGCCTTTAGGGCTGGTGGTAGGATCCTGCATTTACCATATGGGTATTCAGTATGGTAACTGGAATCAGAATATGGAGATGGATGTACTGTCCCAGGCCATGTACCAGGCTCGCGAACTGGCTATGAGTCGCATGGAACAGGAGGCTACCTTGCTACAGGCGGACGGTATTGTCGGTGTGCGCCTAGAAGTCAAACGCATGGAATGGGATCAGGATATTCTCGAATTCATGGCGATTGGTACGGCTATTGCGCATCGCAGCGGCGCCTCTGGATTCAAGGGAGTAGGGGGTAAACCTTTTACCAGCGATCTCAGTGGGCAGGATTTCTGGATGTTGCTGCAGGCGGGTTATCGGCCGATGGAAATGGTAATGGGCTCCTGTGTATATCATGTGGCCCACCAGGGTCTTTTGAAATCCATGGGCAATGTGGGGCGCAATACAGAAATGGAGCAATTTACGCAGGCCATGTACGACGCGCGTGAACTGGCCATGGAGCGTATGCAGCATGAGGCCCAGGAGGCCCAGGCGGATGGAATTACCGGCGTGCAACTGCATGAAGGTAGCCACAACTGGAAGCCGCATATCATTGAGTTTTTTGCTGTGGGTACGGCAGTGAAGGCCATGGAAAACGCCGACGCACTGGTCGATGCCTTGAGCCCACAACTGGTGATTCCGGTTAATGATTGATGCAATGAGCATCGCGACGCTGTCGTAAGGAGTGATCTGATGTCGATATTTAAACATGCTGCAGAAATACTGGAAGGTAAGGTGAATCATTTTCTCGATAACGCGGAGGATCCCGGAGAAAGCCTGGACCTGTCTTATGAGAAAATGATTACGAATTTGCAGGACACCAAAAGACATCTTGCTGATGTGGTGACCGAGCGAGTGTCTCTGGAAAATCAGATGGCGCAGGCGCAGAAGGCCGCCGACAAAGCGGATGCAGATGCGCGAATGGCGCTGGGTGCCAACCGGGAAGATCTGGCGCGCGCTGAACTGGCCCAGAAGCAGTCCGAATTGCAGAAAATCGCTTCTCTCAAGGAAGCGCATGACACGGTGGCAGCACAGGTGCAGAAGCTGACGGATTATGAGAGCAAGCTGCAGGATCATATCGAACAGTTCCGGACCCAGAAGGAAGTCACCAAAAGTGAGATGACCGCGGCGCAGGCGGAAGTTAAAGCTGGAGAGTCGCTCACGGGCATCGGCCAGGGTATGAACGACGCCGGTGAGGCCATGCGCCGCGCCGAGGATCGTACCCAGCAGATGGAATCCAAGGCGTCGGCCTTGGATGGTCTGATGGAGTCCGGTGCGTTGAATGATCCCCTGGATAGCCGCAGCCAGACTGAAAAAGAGCTCGACAAAGTGCGTGCGACGAGTGGTGTGGATGATGATCTCGCTAAGCTCAAGGCGGAAATGGCGAAGGATAAGGGCACATCGGGGAGCGGCATTACCGGGAGTTGAGGGCTCTGGTAGGTGCTTTGGGCAGAGGATTGACCGACTCCCCGTCTGTAGGTATATTACGCCCTCCACGCGCTCGTAGCTCAGCTGGATAGAGCAACTGGCTACGAACCAGTAGGTCGGCGGTTCGACTCCGTCCGAGCGCACCATGTAAAACAGGCACTTAGCGCAACTTGCTAGGTGCCTTTATTTTTTCGGGCTAACCGCAGAAAGGAAAACGGCGCTGTCGGCAGGGAGGAGTAGAGTGGTTTTTGGGGTACCCTGAAAAAAGATCGGAAGCAGGATCGAATCAGATCGAGCCCGCCCCATAAGGGTGGGTCTGTACCAAAAGCAATCTTATAAAATGAAAAATGATAGCGAGGTGTTTATGCGTAAAAAATGGCCCCCTAAGAATAATGAGCGCTTATCTAACTCAGCATTTCAAGCAATACGGAGTGCCACTCCGAAAGGGCTATCTCGCCCATTTTGCCAGTCAGGCGGTGCTTGTCTACTGCACGAATCTGGTCGAGCAATATGCGGGCTGGCTTACCCGCAAACACCAATTCCGGCCTGCAACCCAGTGGCTGCCCTGCGCTGGTCAGCGGGGCCACGATGACACGCGGTAATGCTGAATTGAGATCGTCCGGAGACACAATCAAAGCTGGTCGCGTCTTTCTGATTTCAGTGCCCACAGTGGTGGGATCGAGATTCACCCGGTACACCTCGCCACGCTTTACCATGCCCACTCTTCAACACCTTCATCTACAGCTATCTGGTTTAGAGGTTCCACGTCCATATCTGACCGATAGCCCTCAAACCACCCTGCGCGCATCGCGCGCAGGGACCTTATAACCAAAGCGTTACCTTCCACGGCAATATCTACGTCATCATCCATCCCGCAGGCCGCCAGAAATGGTGCTGGAATGAGAACGCCACGTGAATTACCTATCTTCCGTATGGTGGATCGCATACAATATCTCCTCCACAATAAAATTATAACAATATTATAACATGTGAGCGATGGAACGCAAGCTGTGTTGTGAATCACTCATCTGCGACGTTGGTATACGAACAGAGACAGGGAGGTCGCATAGTCCAATATCTGGACATTCGCTATCGTTCTCACCGCCTCGTCTAAGGTAACCGTCTCTTTTCCGCAGATTTGTTCGCCGATCGCAAGGGATGCGGTGTCGAGACCGTTGGTCAATTTCAATGACGGCGCTTTTTATCAAAATCGTCATTGGCTCCTTTCTGACATGATTTGGATATTCACGCCGTGCGTATTGCTCTGTGCGTTGCACGATCATCTACTAGTAGATCTCCGTTGAGAAAAAGAGCGTGGATAGCGCCTCAAAGTGCTCGCGGAACTGATGGTAATATTCCCGGTACTGCGAGGCGGCTGTGGTCTCTGGCAGGAACACCTGCTCCGTTGCGGGCTGGCGGGTCTGCAGGGTTTCCAGTTCGCCGAGATCGGTGCTGGCGGCGAGGAGCGCGCTGCCGAGGGCGGGATCACCGTGGGCGATGACTTGCACGGGCTTGTCGAGAATGTTGGCGCGCATTTGCATCCAGGGCAAATTGGCTGTACCCCCACCAGTGCTGAGGATGGCACCGACGATGGCGATCTGTTGTTCCTCAAGCGTGGCGTAACACCAGGCTTCGATATAGCTGAGCCCTTCGAGCAAGGCTTGAAAGCGCACCTCGATAGCGAGAGGGGGGATGCTGCTGCCGGGCCATTGGGGGGCGTTGAGAGGATAACGCTCGCCGGTGGTCGGCAGCGGATACAAGAGCTGGCCGCTGGGCGTCGCGGGTTTGAGGGCGGCACTCAGTGCCACCATTTGTGGGCGGCTGAAGTGGCGGAGTAGCGCGGCGCCACCGCTGTTGGAGGCGGCGCCCACCAGCGTATGCCGACCCAGATAATGGCTGTAAAGACCTTTCCCGGCATAGGGACGCGTATGGACGACCTTGATGGCGAGGGTCGAGCCGAGACTGCTGAGTGCCTGTCCGGGGCTATGAAGTCCGGCGGCGATGGCGGCGGCGACGCTGTCGGTACAGCCAGCGCGCACTACGGTATGCGCCGGTATCTGTAAACGTCGTGCCCAGTCCGGCCGCACGGTTCCGTAGTCTTCTCCTTCGCGTAGCGCGTGCGGCAACAGGGCGAGATCCACATCGGCAATTTTAAGCAGCCCTAATAGCGCCGGTGGGTAACTGAGCCGCGCCCCATCTAACCCCAGTTTGAGCAGATTGCCACGATCTGCTTGGCCAAAGAGACCAGTCAGCTGGGCGGCCACCCAGTCAGCCTGATGATGGATGTAACGCAGGTGTGGATAGTGCGGATCGTGACGGCGTAGCCAGAGGAGCTTGCTAAGCGAGCTGGCGGCACCCTGCGCGGCGTCAGCTGCGGGCCATTCTCGCGCCAGCCAGGTCGCTTCTTCCTGGGCGCGTTGATCGGAGTAGAGCAGAGCCGGGCCGAGGGAGGCACCTCGGGTGTCACAGGGCAACAGGGTCGCAGAGGTGCCATCGATACTGATGGCAGCCAAGGCCCGCCAGCCATCAGGGGACTGCCGTATTAGCGTGGCGGCGAGCTGCTCGATGCTCTCGAGCCAGACTGTGGCTTCGATGAGGGGACCAGGGTAGGGGAGTGCCGCGTGTGCGACGATCTGCAGGCCGTCGTCGATGAGCACTCCGCGCACGCCAGAGGTGCCGAGATCAATCCCCAAGTAGGTGGGCATCCGGGTGCCGTCAGTATTCGAGGGTCTGTTGGCTGGCCCAGTGCAGGGGCGGAAGCTGGTTTTGGGTGGTGGGCACCGGGAGCGCCTCCTGTCTAAACGTGCTTAAATTATACTATAGCAAAAACTCTCGTACCCCATGGGTCTCTCTCCACTATCGTCCTCTTGGCCTTCAAGTGTTCTCGCGAATGAAGCCTCCCCTATACTGCACTTCATTTATCGCCACTCTGTGCGCGCCGATAAACCTCTATGGGGAGAGGGGACGAGCTATGAGTTTTTGTGGCAAATCCAATAAGTATTCGCGAACTGGGCTAGCTCTGCGTCCAAAGCGATCTGCGACGATAGTATCACATTCAGCCGATGGGTACGAAGAAAAAATCGTCCTTTGCTGTTCGGTGTTGCTGCATCGGAAGAGAGAGGTGTACGGATTCTAACCATAGCAAAAAATGACAATAAATATATTTACCCAATACAGTGGGGTTACGTGATGTCAAAGGCTATGTTTCTACGAATATTTATTGGGTTATTTGGTATGGTATTTATCGTGCTAACATTCTGGTTGAGCGCATACTTTAATTTTAATGTTTCGATAAAACTGGTAATTATTTTGGCTTTTGCATTGGCGACATTTTTTACAGAAGTGATAATAGCTATCGATAATATAGAAAAAAGATTAAAAAATGATTTCCCGTCATTGGAGCTTTCTCATAAGGATTAGATTGCACTCAATAAAGCCATAAAGCTATATAATAAACTAAAAAAGAATAACACGGGTGTTTCTACCAGAATAGCTCTTGCGGATTTCGAGAAAATACATCATGTATTAAGTCAGGCAGAAAAATGGAGACTTTGTTTTTCATGATATTTATTCAGCTTCGATGATCTTGCTGGCGGCATTAGAGCCAGGACAGTCATTTAAAGTTGTAAGCAACCTTACCAAAAGGTTTTATTGGAAATCGGGAAAGGACATGTCTGAACATGCAAAGCTAAACTACCGGCAGGCAAAAAGAGGTATCCACACTGAACGTATATTTATTTTAAACAACAAAGATGATTTATCTGAAATAAAAGAAATCATGGAAGAACAGGAAGAAAATAATATCAACGTATCGTACGCTTTTAGAAGCGATTTAGACAAGCTGTTGCCATATGCTAGCTTTGCCATATCAGAAGAACAAACAGCAGGGATAATATCACACAGGGAGGATTCTTTGGGAAAAGTGACTATCACATCGAATAATGAGATAATCACTGATCTTGCCACAAAATTTGATGATATAAAAAGACAAGCACAAACTGTCAAGCTTGCATCAAAAATTCACCAGACTAATACCTAAATTCGTGTGTTTCTCATCGCTGTAACCCCACTAGCGGTAAAAACTCGCAGCACTCACGGATACCTTGCGGCAAAAGGCACCAACGCTCAATTCGCTGACAGGCTGCTTATCCAACAGCGCCTGCTGTGCAGGCTTCCGCACTGCGCCATCGGCATTCTTCCCTGTGACTGATTGCATTTCTAAGGCTCTCCTTGGTCACTATCGGGAACCTAATTGTCTATATTCTAAGAATCAGAAATATAATACTGCTGAGTTACCTGTTGCCTGGAATCCGCCGGTTCCGAGCATGCCTTGTTGGCTGACTCCGACACTGAAATGCTCCACGAAGCCTCCGGGGGCTTACTTTGAAAGTCAGCCATTATTCCACAAAGAATGATCCCTTTTGAGGAGCTCGTCATATGGAATATAGTGAGAGCAATCGGAGGAAAATGTCAACCCTACTGTACCGTTAAAGATATTGATTGATCCAGAGCGAAGATAAAACATTCCTTTCATGAGTCTCAATGTTCTCAAATTACTCAATATAGCCCGAATCTCCTGGTGGGTTACCACAGTTCCATCTGGATAGGAGCGCTTGGGATACGCCAAGCAAATATTCGGGTCAATTAGTTCTTCCATGGTCAGCAGACGATACCGATACGGATCATCCATCACCCAAAGTATGGCCTGGCTGCTGGAGAAATGCAGAATTACATGATACACGCCATGTACGAGTATCAATTCTTCCACCACACTAAGCACGGTATCCAGATGCCGATCCATTTTGCTTTCCGAACGCATCTTCGTAACGACCGTATCTGAAATGAACGGGTCTCCTTCGAAGCGCCGGGGATACCGGGGCTCTTCGTATATTTCGCTGGGCTGAGGCAAGTCCCTCAAAGCAAAATCAGCACCTATGAAACCGAGAAGTATTCCGTCACTGTCACGTACAAATTGGACAGCGGTTAATGACGGCCGTAGCGCCCGCAGACTGATGTAAGCTTCGCACAACAGAAAATCGACGGCTTGGACCCCCTCTCGGATATAGGGCCATTGCTGATACTGCGCCTCGCGATTTTTGTCAGAATATTCGGCGGCCAGCAAGGCTTCTCTGATGTATGGCCGGTCCGATCGATCCCGGCCAAAGTGCTCGGCGAGCAGACCTTCACGGCTGATGTTGGACGTTATCTGCACTCCACCGGTGTCCAACGCATATAGAAATTTACAGTGCGGCACGGTGGAGAAGGCCTCGTTCAATGCAGCCTCCATTTTTGGGCGGTCACCCCACACCCGACCGCATGCATCCGCCAGGTGGCGCAATGGGTCGTACAGCAACCCGGTAAGCAACGCACGTTGCTGAAATACCCGTCTGGGCAGAGAAGAGTCTTCGTGCGTACTCATAAAAAAGAACCCTCCATGGTTGCTGGTCTCTCCCGCCGACGTTGGTCAGATCTCCCACACATAGCTTCCATATTTCCTCCAATAGCCATCTCGGGCGAGTCTTGCTGCACAATACGGCAGAAATTATTTCACGTCATCCTTTGCCACTGCTTGTCGCATACGCGACGGTAAACACTGCCATCATCATCGATCTGGAAAAGATAAAGCCAACCATTATCCACCAGTTCTCGGACGAGAACGTGGCGGGAAATGACACTCTCCATCTCCGCCTGCGGGGCCTCAATCAACACGTTGAGACGGACCGGCTCATGGATCCAACGATTACCGTCGTGCAGAGACTGCATGGCAAAACCGACACGCAAGTCCCCTCCATTCCCCTCAAGAACACCGATAGATCCCCCAACGACATTATGTAGCACTTTATTGCCGCTACCGAAACGCAAAGTGTCTACCATAGAGCCGTAATATTGCATATTGATCCAGTTTGCCACCACCATGGGTGCAGTCATAATCAATTCCAATGTGGAGAAGCCCGCGTCTTTTTGCCAGTCATAATCATGCAAAAAAGCCCGACCCCCCAAGTCAACGCCCCTTGTCCTCTGGCGGGGGCCGCGATAAAAGCGGCGTTGCCAGCTAGTGCCCATTCAGGCCTGACCTCGGCCCAGTCCCGAGTGCGTCGCCGCATATCGCGCGTGACTACATCAGGAGCTTGAGAGGCCGTACCCAGCAGGGTGGCGCGCTCCATCCGCGTAAGTTCACCCGCATCGGCCAGCCATTGGCGGAGTTGCGCCAGATCTTTGGCGTGTGTTGCCGGCAGATCTTCCGTATCGAAGAGCATCACTTCATCTGTTGTGGTGTCATGCAATCCAGCGATGAAATAGGTGTCTTTCGGAATTTTAAGCCCTTTCTCCTCAAGGCCCCGGCGGGTCACCGGATCGTTTAGCAAGCTTACCGCAATCCGGGCACTGGCTTCTCCCGTCTGCCCGGCGCAAGCGCCGCAATCGAGTCCAGTCCCCTGCGGATTATTGACCGCGTAGTACTGCCATGGCCCGCCAATAAGATCAGGCGTGCGAATGTCTGCGTCAGGCCCATGTTTTTAAGGATGAATTCCCCGACCCCCGCCCGCTCAGTTTCGGATATTCCGGTACTTTTTGTACTGGATTTACCGTTACCGCTAGCGATCAAGCGTGGGCGCAGTCTCTGTTTCGTCTCACTATTAAGGCCCCTTTCGTCCGGATGGGGTACGGTGCGGGTCCAACCCATGCTGTCACCGAAAAGCTTCGGGGCATATATCAATCCGGTGGCTTCCACAAAGGTGAACGTCGACACTGCTGATGTTTTGAAACTCTTCCAGGCGGTGGCTACCCGTAGGCGTAATTGCCTTTTTGCGGCATGCCGTTGCTTTTCATCCTCGCTCGCATGACTCAGGTCCTCGCACACCCGATAAGGCGGATTGAAAATGACGGGGAGATGCCCTTTAGGCATATTCGCAGCGAATGGAACGTATTCCATGAGTACGCCAAAGAAGCCCGCGAATCCCAAGGTTTGAATGCCTGGCGCCACTGTTTCCAGCGCCCGGCGGATGATTTCGGAGCGCACGTCTATGCAAAACGCAGCCTGCGCCACGGGTCGCTCAGTGACTGCATTGCTTGACTTCGAGGCATTTAGTGATTTGATCAATGAACGCTGATAGCCGATTTCCAGCGCGGTCTGTAAAATGGCATCAACGTGCTCCGACGGTTGTTCTATCGCCCTATTTTTTTGGGTGTGCAACATCAGGTGCCATTGCTTTCGTGCGGCGATATCAACACAGCTTGTGTGAAGAATGGCATCCCAACACACGCGGATGGCGAGAAGATCACGCAAGGATTGATCGGTCTCACCCTTCAATTCGGCCTGCCAACGCAAATATCTAGCCCAACCCGCCCAGCCTCCGATACTCAGGAGTGCTGCAAAGAGATAATCATCAGTCAGATCGAACGGGACGGAGAGTTCCTTCAGAGCCCAGGCAATAGCCGTTTCTGCGGCTGCCGGGAGTGCAGCGGCCGCTTCTCCAATCCCGCGCAAACCGATCATTCGCGGGCTCTTGTCGAAATGCATGAACTTTAACCAACCCTGATACATCGGGCCATCGCGCCACGGCATGCTCCATGCGGCCTGCCCCTCGTCAAAGTAAGCCGCGCAATATTGGCTAATCCTTTCCACAACGAAGCCCGGCCAATTCCGACGATCATCGGCGAACATGGCATCCGCGAAGGCTGGGAAGGGCACATTGCGACTGGCCGATCGCTGTTGCGTATTCCGGGGCATCGTGGGCACCTATTCCGTTTGATCGTGGGCAGTGATTCCGATTGATGGTGGGCACTTTTGCGGATTTTCCGGAACCGGTGCCCCGGTTTCCCCTTGGCGAAAAGAAAACATTTTGGTCATTCATTGACTTAAACGGCATCCTTGGCTCTTTTTACAGGAGATCAGGGATGCCCACACCGAGGATGACCATGAGAGCAATTCAAGAAGTGATCCGTTTACATGCTGCGGGCCTCAGCCAGCGGCAAATTGCGCAGGTCTGCCGACTTTCTAAGGGAGCGGTTGGCAAATATTTGCAGAAGGCCGAACAGGCCAATGTCTCTTGGCCTTTGCCCGCCGAAATGGACCCGGAAAAACTGGAAGCACTGCTTTTCCCCAGCCATCGATCCGCCACTGTGACGGCGCCGGTAATGCCGGATTTTGGGGCGATTCATACGGAGATGCGGCGCAATGGCATGATTCTGCAGTTGTTGTGGGAGGAGTACGTGGCGGCGCAGAGCGGGCAGCGCGTCTATCAGTATTCCCAGTTCTGCACTCACTATCGGGCCTGGAAAGGCCGCCTCAAGCGCAGCATGCGCCAGAACCATGTGGCCGGTGAGAAACTCTTCATCGATTATGCCGGTCCCACGGTGCCGGTCATTGACCCTGGCACCGGAGAGATTCGCCAGGCCCAAATATTTGTAGCGGTGCTGGGGGCTTCCAGCTATACCTATTGCGAGGCCACCTGGAGTCAGAGCCTCGGCGACTTCCTGGGCTCTCATGTGCGGGCGCTCCGGTATTTTGGCGGAGCCCCCGTACTGTTGGTCCCCGACAACCTCAAGGCGGCCGTCACCAAGGCGTCCCGCTATGAGCCGCAGATCAATCGCAGCTATCAGGATCTGGCCACCCATTACGGGGCCGTAGTGCTTCCGACACGCCCCTATAAACCCAAAGACAAGGCGAAGGTCGAGGTCGGCGTGCAAGTGGTGGAGCGCTGGATTCTGGCGCGTCTACGCCACTTCCAGTTCTTCTCGCTGATGGATCTCAACATGGAGATCCGCCGCCTGCTGGAGGATCTGAATCAGCGCCCCTTCAAGCAGCTACCCGGCAGCCGTAAAAGCACCTTCGAGGCTTTGGATCGACCCGCCCTAAAACCCCTGCCAGCGCAGGATTATGTCTTTGCCGTCTGGAAAACCGCCAAGGTCAGCATCGACTACCACATGGAGTATAACCGGCATCGTTACTCGGTCCCTTACCGTCTGGCCCATGAGCGGGTCGATCTGCTGGTCAGTGCCCGAACCGTAGAAATATTCCATCAGCAGCAACGGGTGGCCAGCCACCTGCGCGAGGACAGCCGGGGCCGCTACAGCACCCTGACGGAGCACATGCCCAAGGCCCATCAGCGGCATAGCGAATGGACTCCGGGACGGTTGTTGAACTGGGCGCTCTCCATCGGTCCTGCGACTCGGGATGTGGTGCGCTGGCAACTGGAGAGCAAGCCCCATCCCGAGCAGGGTTACCGCTCCTGCCTGGGTTTGCTCAGCCTCTCCCGCAGCTATGACAAAACCCGCCTGAATGCTGCTTGTCTCCGGGCGATGAAGGTGGGGTCCCCCACCACCAACAGCGTCAAATCCATCCTGCAACAGGGACTGGACCAGATACCGGAGGCACCTCAAAAGGCGGCCCCACTGCCCACTCACGACAACATCCGCGGACCCCGCTACTACCATTGAGCAGGAAGGAAAATCGCATGTTACAACAACCCACTCTGAATGCGCTGCGGCAACTCAATCTGCACGCCATGGCCGATGCGCTCGACGAACAGTCCCGCCTCCCCCAGATCCAGGATCTCTCCTTCGAAGAGCGTCTGGGACGCTCCTGGACCGGGAACTCTGTGCCCGGGATCAACGCCGTCTGACGCGCCTGCTGAAGCTCGCCCATCTCAAGCAGAATGCCTGTGTGGAGGATATCGACTATCGCGGCTCCCGTGGACTGGACCGATCCAAGGTGATGGCACTAATCCAGAACACCTGGATTCGGCAAGGCCATAATCTGCTAATTACTGGCGCCACCGGCACCGGCAAAACCTGGCTGGGCTGTGCCCTGGGGCATCAGGCCTGCCGTCAGAGATTGAGCGTGCGGTATCTGCGCTTGCCCCGCCTGTTTGAAGAACTCCGCATTCGTCATGGTGACGGCAGCTTCGGGCGTTATCTGAATACGCTCGCCAAGGTGGATTTGCTTATCTTAGACGACTGGGGGCTTGCCCCCATGAATAGGGAAGACGTTCGAGATTTATTGGAGATCATTGATGACCGGGTGAACCAACGAGCCACACTGATTACCAGCCAACTCCCGGTGGATCATTGGCATGAATACTTGGGAGAACCCACCGTGGCCGATGCGGTACTGGACCGGCTGCTGCAAAGTGCCCACCGATTGGATTTGAAGGGAGACTCCCTGCGTCGTCATCGTGACGCTCACGAAATACCAAAAGTTGACCCATCGTGACCACCTGAGCATAAAATGGCGGTGACCGGAATGTACGCTTTTCGGGGGTGCCCACGATCAGCGGAATCACTGCCCACGATCGCCGGAATGCGCACGCTGTTTCATCGCCGGCTCGAGCTGGGCCACATTCCAAGTGCTGTGCATCTCCTTCAGTGCTTCGTCCAAATCCTCTTGGGTGATCCGTCCGTTGGTGATCTGTTCTTCGTAATATGGCCGTGGCATTGTCAGACCCTCGCCGGTGATCTTGCGAAGCGTCTGATCCGCTTGCCAGAAAGGTTGATCGCGCAAGCCAAAGTATGGATTTACCGCAACAAAGTGCTTGAGCGGCCAGAGGGGAGCAATTCTCTGGCATGCTCCTTCAATGTTCGCTTTGATGTCCTGATGCGGGGCGGATGTCGCTGGTGCTTTCATGTCTACTCCTTCGGGAACTGAAATTGTGGATTTGCCGCATCCAGTGTTTTCCCTCTCTTCGATGCGTGAAGAAAGGCCATCTGGCTAAAAACCAGATCAACATATAGTCCATTGTATAGGTCCACATACACGGCCTGCCAAAAAGGCGACTTCTGCAGACGGGGCAAAAGTTGCTGAATGTGCAACAAGGAAAGAAAAGCCACGACGATAAGCGCCAGTAACCAGATTGGAATATGATCAGCCTGTAGGGTATCACTGGGAATGCTGGTGCCCAGCAAGTCGGAAGACAGATCATGCAGCCCAAAATAGGCTGAACAGACAATGATGCTTAACAGAGCCACTCGGGAAAGCAAGGTGCCGGCTCCGACTCCAGACCTATTGAGGGCTTGCAGCAGGAGCTGGCCCATCGCAATGGCGACGATGGCGCCAATCGTCAGCAAAGTGGGTTGCTTTTGCAAATCAATGCCAAATGCCATGGCAACGCCAAAGGTGACCAGCCCTGATATAACAATTGCCAATTCCGCGCGTCCGAGCGTTTGCTTAATATTGAGCTTCTGGATCATCGGTCCACGGAAATTGTCTACCACGCTCCCGGAAGACAGGAATGCATGCGCCTTATAGACGGAGTGAGCGACAATATGGAGTACCGCAATACTGTACAAACCCAAGCCACATTCCATGAGCATGAAACCCAGTTGCGCAGAAGTGGAATACGCCAGTGATTCTTTGATATTGGTTTCCGTCATCATCATGAGAGATGACACCGTTGCAGATAAAAGCCCCGCAATGATGAGTACGGTCCAGGCCCAACTTACGTGGGTGACCATGGGACTGACACGCAAGAGCAGAAATGCCCCGGTATAAATGAGTCCCGCATGTAATAGCGCCGAAACCTGCGTGGGGGCCTCCATAACCTGAATAAGCCAACCACGCAGAGGGAATGTCCCGCTCTTTAAAATAGCACAGAGCACAATCAGGCCTGTTGCGATCTGCAAGCTGGCAGGAAGACTTCCGTGCCACGCGTGCATCCACTGTGCGATTCCTGAAAACTCTGCCCTTCCAGTGGTCCGTGCTATCAGCAGAAAAGCAGTGAAAAGGCTCACGTCGGCGACACGCGAAAACAAATATTTTTTGCGTGCGGCCATCACGGCGAGTGGACGTTCGCGATAGAATATCAATAACTGATGTAAAAACAGACTGGCGGCGACAAATGAAATCCAGAATCCCCAGATATTATCTGTCACAATCAACACTAGAAATGCGCCAACCGTCAGACTCAGCCATCGGTGGAACCGTCCCTCATGAGCGTCCCCTACCATATACGTGGCGGAGAATCGAGAGACAATCATTCCCATGAAGGAGACCAACAGGAACATAATGAGAGTCAATGGATTGACCAGCGTTCGGATGGCAAATGAGCCTAATTCCCAAGGCAGATGCATCGACAGATAGGTCTGTGAATGCTGTGCCATCGTCACATACATTACCGTGGCAGAAATGCTACAAAGTAGCGCAAACCAATTGGCACCGCCGCTCAGCGACTTGACCCAGCGCGCATGATGGTCCGCACGGATTCCGACAAGTAAACCCACCAATAGCAACGGCCATGGCGCAACCAACATAAGAAGAGAGGATGCAATATTCGCAATCATGCGCAGCTCCTGCGTGAAGTCTGAAATGTAACCCGGTGACCGCTTGCTACAGCTTTGCGAAGTGAACAGTAACCTGTATATCGATAAATAATAAGTTAAGATTTATAACATTGATGTTTTACTTATCTAAATGTATTGGCCCATGCCTAAAACTGTGGACAAATCCAGAGCACTTCGAAAAACTAACTTTTTGGCCTTTCCCGCTTGAGAAGTTCGCCGACGGGCACACCCAATTATATTTAGTTAATGTTAAATATAATCGTAAAAATATTTAACTTTTGTTAAAACAGAGCCACCCCCACACTCTTCTCCAGTCATCGCCCCTCTGTGCGCGCCGACAGAACCCGATGGAGAGTAGAGTATTTTGCCCATGTGATATCGGGTGCGGGCCATGAGGTCTCGTGATAAACGCAAGAGTGTTCCAGACGATGTCTGTCTTGAATGGAGCAACGGGAGGTTTTATGTCGTTTTTCAGGCAAATAGCAAGACCTGCAGCAGATTTGAGGCTTTCGGCTTTCGAGCTTGCTCAGGACATTGATGCCATTTCGTCAAAGGGGGCACTGTCCCCTGAAGAATTCAACGGCGCCCACGCCCGGGCGGCAGGGCATTATGTCTGCGTGCGTTATCACCACGATCAAGAGCCGTCTTTTCTTAGTATCCATGAAGCGCGCCGTTACTTGGCATGGCTCCGTGCCGGTCACGTTGGAACCCACTGGAATGTGGCGGATTGACCAAATGAAGTCGGGGTTGCCCTGGCAACCCCATGGCCTGTGCTTTTTGGGGAGTCATGCCAGTAAATGCCTGAGCTAGAGCATGCAAAACATTCGCGTTTGAAAAACGCCATCTACAAAGATTCAAGCGTGGCCCTCCTTACCCAGCACGGCAAGGAGAAAGTCATTACTCCTATACTGGCCGCCGCCATTGGTTGCGATGTTGTCCTGGTGACAGGCTTTGACACGGACCAGCTAGGTACCTTTACCCGCGACATCCCCCGTGCTGGCACCCAAATCGAGGCGGCGCGGAAAAAGGCGCGCATCGGTATGGATCTGGCGCATTTACCCCTGGGACTCGCTAGCGAGGGCAGTTTTGGGCTAGACCCATTTACCGGGATGTTTCCCTTAAACGTAGAAATGATCGTCTGGATCGACGATACGCTCGGGATCGAAGTGGTGGGTGTTGCCTCGGGTAGAACCAACTTCTCTCATCTGCTCGCTGCCAACTGGGAGCAGGCCGAGGCATTCGCCCGTGCGACAGATTTTCCCGAACACGGGATGGTAGTACGTCCGCACCATGAGAGCGACTCCCGCGTCCGCAAAGGGATTGCCGACTGGGCATCGCTGCGCGAGGCCTTTTTCTGGGCCTGTGGTGAGGCGGACAACGGCTGCGCCTTCCTGGAAAGCGACGTGCGTGCCCATATGAACCCCATGCGCATGGAGATCATTGCTTCGGCCACACGGGATCTCGCACACAAGCTTTGCACCCCATGCCCGATCTGCAACACGCCCGGCTTTCAGATCGTGGAGCGCGTCTCCGGACTGCCTTGCGAGGATTGCGGCGCCCCGACACGGGACACCCGGGCGGAAATCCACCATTGTGCCAGGTGTGGCCACCAGGTCACGCTGGAACGCCCGGAGAAGGCCGCTCCAGCGGGCCACTGCGACTGGTGCAATCCGTGAATCCGAAACGGCATGACAGCCATGTGTCGGCAGCCCGAATTGAGGAGTATCCCATCATGACAACGACTACCGAGGAAGTGCGGGATGTTCCAATAGCACGTTTGTTTCTTTTCGTGCGGAGAACAGACGACCTTGCCAGTGCCTGCCAGCAGGTCGAGGCGTTTCTTGCGTTTTGTCGCAGTCGCCAAAGCGATTCCTTTGCCAATGAACGTTTCTTGGGCGCCTGGGTGGATAAGCACACAGTCACTAGCCTTCCTCAAGAATGGGTACGGCCATTGTCAGCCACGCAGACACTTCTTCTCACGATGCGGGAAATTTTTGCCTTGTGGGGTATCTGGTCAGTCGCCTCGATCGAGGCAGTATGCCGGGAGACCAATGAGGGGATGGCGCTTTCCCATAACCTACTGCTTGATGCGCTGATTGCGCTTACGCAGGGAGACACCGGGACCGTTGGCGCTTATTCACCGGTCTTCGCGCGTGGCACCCCCATGGAACAAGTGCATGCCGAGATCACGCAACTGAGTCTTAGCTACCCGCTTCGGATTGCCGACCCAATTTATTGCGACCCGGATACGGGTGCTTTGTCCTTACAGGACGAACTGTCATGCCATTGAAAAAATGAACACGGTAGAATCGACCCGGATGGTTATACTCTGACTTTATGCGCCAGGAAGGTACCCATGGTGAAGCGACTGACGCTCATACGCCCCGACGATTGGCATCTCCATCTTCGGGATGGCGCGATGATGGCCGCGGCACTCCCCGACACCGCGAGGTGCTTTGCGCGCGCCATTGTCATGCCCAATCTTCAACCTCCCATCACGACCGTCGATTTGGCGCAGGCCTATCGCGACCGCATCCTCGCGGCACTCCCAGCGGATATGCGCTTCGAGCCGCTCATGACCCTTTATCTCACAGGCAATATGCCGGCAGCAGAAATTGAGAAGGCAAAAAACAGTGGTTTTGTGCAGGCGGTCAAGTACTACCCGACCGGCGCAACCACCCATTCCGAGCATGGCGTGACCGATCTGAAGCGTGTCTATTCAGTGCTCGCGGCGATGGAAAAGCAGGATCTGCCGTTGTTGCTGCACGGCGAAGTGACCGATCCGACCGTGGACGTGTTTGACCGTGAGGCGGTGTTCATCGACCGGCACCTCATGCCGTTGACGCGCGATTTTCCCGGCCTGCGCATGGTGCTGGAGCACATTACCACGCGCGCGGCGGTCGACTTCGTCCGGCAGGCCCCCGACAACGTGGCCGCGACGATTACCGCACACCATTTGCTGCTCAACCGCAACGCGCTATTCGAGGGCGGGTTACGGCCACATTATTACTGCCTGCCGCTCCTGAAGCGGGAGACGCAGCGCGCAGCGCTTGTCGCCGCCGCCACAAGCGGCAACCCGAAGTTTTTTCTCGGCACCGACAGCGCGCCGCATCCGCGACACGCCAAGGAGTCCGCCTGCGGCTGTGCCGGCATCTATAGCGCACACGCCGCAGTGGAACTGTATACCGAAATTTTCGAGCGCGCCGGTGCGCTCGACCGCCTGGAGGCCTTCGCGAGCTTCCACGGACCCGATTTCTACCGACTGCCGCGCAACCGGGACACCCTCACCCTGGAGCAGCGGATCTGGACGGTGCCCGAAGAACTGCATTTCGGGCAGGACACGGTGGTGCCGCTGCGCGCCGGCAAAACAATGGCGTGGACAGTGCTGACATGAGCCGGCAGTGTGTCGGCCCCCAGGATTCCGTAAATTTCCGCTGCATTTTGCCGCGGCTTACACATACTCAGGAGGGTAATGATGCCTGACAACCGCAGAAGCAAGACCGTCACGCAGGGCGTGCAGCGCTCCCCCAACCGGACCCTGCTGCGTGCGGTGGGGTTTGGTGATCAGGACTTCGACAAACCTATCGTCGGCGTGGCGAATGCGCACAGTAGCATCACGCCTTGCAATATCGGCATCGGCGCGCTTGCCGCGTGTGCGGGGTGCTGCCGCCCTCATAAACATTCCATGGCGTAGTCGATGCTGATTTCCCGGTCGGCCACGGGCCGGAAACGCCGGTTGGTGAAGGCCACATAGTCAGGGTGCTCGTGATAGGAATTGATTACTTCCGGTGCCGCAAAACGCACCCGCCAGCAGTAGCGGTATTGAGCGCTATTCACAAAAATACCTTGCAAAGTTAGTTCTTGAACTTCACCAGACGGCTGACCTGAATATCGGTCACGAAAACCACTCCAGTGTGCTTCTCAAAAAAAGGGGCGAAACCTTCCAGGATGGGAGGCACCAACTCCTCTGGAACAGCCACAATGATCATGATCAACACATCATCTTCGTTAAACATGACATGCCCATTATGAATACCGTGACTGCCCTTTCCGGAAAGATTTCCGACAATGGTGTATCCCTTTACACCAGAACGATCTAGGAGATCCGTAGCGAAGTCTTTGTGGACACCTTCCATGATGATCTCCAACTTCTTCAGTGGACTCAGATTCAGGGTTTTCATGCAATATCCTCCATAAGGGGCTGACTCATTGATAACTCGGATCGTTCCTGCAAGCGGAACGCACCATCATCCAGCACATAGGCACGATACGCGTCTTCCGGGTCCATAATAATGACTCGCACCCAGGCACCGCCCACCAGCGCCTTAATTTTCACCAAATTACCGACCGCTTTCTGCACAAAGGACAGCGGCGCCTCCACGAGCACGATCAGACGTACCGGTTCATGATAAGGTTTACCGTCCTTGAGAACAGTCTGGGTAGGCAAGCCGGTACGTAAGTCACTCTGATTACCGGTCATCACCGCAAATCTGCCGGCCACATTATGATACGCTTTGCTACCACTACCATAGTGCTCGGTATCCACTACCGAAAAATAGTGTTCCAAGTTGATCCATTCGCCGACCACCATAGGACTGGACAGAATCGTCTCCAGAAGACGTCCCTTGGGATCGAGGCGATAGTCGTACGAATGCAGAAAAGCCCGACTTTCCAGATCCAGCCCTTCTGTCAGTTCGCGTTTGCCCACAATCGCATAGACATTCCGGGCCAGCCCCCACTCCGGACGCACCTGAGACCAGTCATGCGCCTGCCGCCGAGCCATCATTACCGCCGCGTAAGGTTCCTCAGCCAAGCGTCCAGGACCACCCAGGGTGGGCATACGTTCTGCTGCCGAGCGTCGGGAGGCAGCAGAAAGTCCATTACGCAAACGTTCCAGATAGAGCAGATGCCGGGCCGGTAACAAATCGATATCCATGAGCTCGACCGCGTCCGTCGTGGTGTTGTGAACGGCGGGCATGAACCAGGAATCCTCCGGAATGACTATACCTAAGTCACGTAGACGTCGTCTGACTTCCGGCTTGTTGGCCATGGCGGCAAAAACACGCGCATTGGGGAGGCCCTTACCACCACCACAGGCACCACAATCCAAAGCTGATTCATAAGGATTGTTTTGGGTCTGACTTTCATGCGCCACCATCAGTACAAAACGGGAGAAATTACGATTCAGTCCAACCAAAAGAAGCGATTGAGAAATATAACGAACCTGTTCATCCACACTAAAGCCGATGCGTCCGAGTCGCTCCATTTGCAAACTCATTTCATGACGCTCTACCCGATAGATATCACGAAGCTTCTGGATAAATGCCATTTCATCCTGATCACTAATATCTCGCCTCTGCGCCAAGTCGCTGGGGCCCTGTGCATTTTCGAGGGCAATTTCCCGCAATTGCCGGACATCATCATCGGTCACCTGATCACGAGGTATGTTCCACTCCTTGATCAAGGCACGAACAATCATGGCACGTTGTACCGCACGCAAAATAGAGTTCGCCTGGTCATGACTCAGCTTATCCAGTAGCAGGCGCGTAACGGGTTTATCCGCATGCAGACGGTCGTGCAGCTGGTGATAAGTAAGTGGTGCCACAGTCTTACCGATCAATCCGAGACTAAATATCAAACCGACGGCTTCAACGGCCACAAATGGTGAAAGCACCGATCCCTTGAGGTCATGCAGCACATGTTCCAGAGCGCCATAAAGTGGCTCCTCTTCGAGCTCCAGTGCTGCAGGAATCTCGAGAATCAGGTTTTTTGGAGTTTGAATCGCAGGGCAAAGGTGCACCTCAGTGCCTTTGCCGTATCCCAAAAAACTGATCGGAACGCCAAAAAAGCCACCGATGCCAAATGTCTCATAATCACCAATAGCCTCCAGATGCCGACGCATAGGTTCGGAGCGCACATCAATACATAACATGGCCTGAGCAAAGGGGCGTTTATCTACTGGCGGAGCCGAGGCTTTGGGAATATTGACCCGATTGATCAACGCCTTGATGTAATGCGTTTCCATGGAACGCAGCCAGACAAAGCCCTCTCCCTTCTCCCAATTACGCACAACCTCCATAAATTCGTGCAATTGCGCAGGAGTCATCGCCATCAGCTCTGCCTCCGCATCTCCACCCATGGTCGCGGCCAGTCGACGCAGATGGGACGCCTGACGCTCGCCCTCCCAACGGGATTTGTTATCCATGTACGCATGGGCGAGTTTTTCAAAACTGGGACGACGGCGGCGAGCCAGAACATCCTCGACACGATGGGCCCACGCCGGGAGGATGGATCCGGTATGCAGTTCAAGACGCAGATAAGCCCCCAGGGGATCGGCGTGAACAAATGCCTGCACCGCCTCGGCGTTCGCCGGACAGTCATGATGCCGGACCGCCTCCTGCAGAAGCGCCATCCCCAGAACCATGCGCACCGCCAGAAAGTCCGTTAGATCCGCCGGAAACTGCTCCGCCCAATAGTAATATCTTGCCGAGCTCCGAAAGCGAATAAACCCGGCCCACCCATGCAGGCGAGTCAATTGTCGAGTGATATATCTCTGCCAGGATTCCTCAGGCACTTTGAGCCGTTTCAGGATGTGCGCGACCATTCCCTCGGGAGTCTCTTCAGACTCCAGCAGCTGTCGCAACTGCAAGCCACGCAAGAAAAAACGCACATTGTGCTGTGCTACCTCCTTCCAGGCAGCAAAAAATCCCTGGTCACGTCCCGGTGCCTGCCAGGCGGATTGCCCCTCATCAAAAAAATCCAGACAACTCTTGATGAGAAGTTCGTCCAAGGTTTGGCCGATATCCGTTCCAAATAGACGATCAATGTTGGCGTAAACCGGGCCATCCGGAGCAATTTTATGAGCGAGTATCACACCAAGCTGAAGCTGCTGCGTGTCCCTATTCATGGCCGTTGATTGACCATGCAGAACGTCATGAAGAAGCTGTCCGTTGAGCCAGTCCGTTTTCGGTACCACCTGCTCACTCTGACAAACCGTCAGTAAAGACCAGAGCCATTTCCGGAGCGCCACACCGGGCAATACCCCGGGAAGCGCACTCAAGAAATCGTCAAGATACTTTTCAAGCTTGGCATCATCCACTTTTCCGGCAAGGCGATATTCTTGGTACTGACTTCTTGAAAGATATCCACGACCATGGAAAAGTGTGTTGGCTTCTTCTATCGCTGCATCAAAAGACAGATGCTCAAGACCAAAAAGCGGATTGTGATGAATGAAGGTACGCATCGGCCAGAACCGTGGAATCGGTTCACTGGCCACATAAATCATCGAACGAACATTGAGCCGGTCGCCCAAGGTTAATTTATTATCCATGCGCCCCCCAAAAAATGCCTCCAACCGCAAATAGTCCCAGCACGAGGCCGCCCAACCAGGTGCCGCCCACTGTCAGATCCTCAAGTAACTCACCCCGGTAGATACCGAAGAGTAAATCCTGCAAAAACCGTCCTACGGCCCAGCCCCAAAGCAACAAAACCAGAAGGCCCCCTGGGATCCATAGCAACGGCAGAGCCTTTACCACGTAGAATAGGATGAAAAAATTGGGAAAAATCGGCGTCGCCGAAGCTGCGAGGGCGGTGAGCGTGACCAGCGCGGAAAGACGGGGCAAGACCGTCGCCAGTCCACCCGTCAGCCCCAGGTAGGCCCCCCCCATCCGTTGCTTGAGAAGTCCTGCCCAGACCAGCATCAGCGCGCCGGGGATCGACCAAGACAGCGCAACTGACTGTAGAATAAGGGGATCTAGGTTCTGCCCATGTAGCAACCAGGTTAGTGCGAGCCCAGACGTCGTCATCAGCCGTGCCCAGACCTGCACTTCACGGGTACTAGCCGCACGAAAGGCGTAGAACACTGCCGTAAAAAGCGCTATGACGCGCAAGTTGGGATCCAGCCCAACCGGTAATGCCTGCCATGCTCCAGAATGTATCAAAAGCAGCAAACCCAACTGTGGAAACACCAGAATAGCCAGAGCCTGAGCCCAGAATCCCGGAGCGCTGGCAAGCAGCTTGTTAAAAATCCAGCTTAACGGAAACCACGGAAGCAATGTCCCAGCCATGATCCAGATCAAGATATCCATATCAGCACCACCGTAACAAAATATTCAAGCGATGCGAAAAAACCAAGAGAAGCTGCGTCAGCCTTGCATAAATATCGTTCACATATAATTCCCTGGAGAGCAGGGCATACATCGAAAGATAAGCTCCGCGCCAGCGTCCCTTATCGACATGATCCCACCAGCCGGAGGAATCGGCAAAGAAGGTCAGTACCCAGCCGCCAACGAATAAAAAGGCAAGAAAAATGACCAGCGCATCGAAAGCGAATGCATTAATACTGGCGGCAGCATAAAGCTTTTGGCTGACGCCATGCGGGTAGAGAAAATTACTAAAATAATGACTGATCAGAGTGTAACCAATCACAACGAGTACGAATGATTCTAATATCCCACCCATAAGCCGCCACGGATTAGTGTGCGTCATCTTATGGGTTGCAAATAGTGCCTGCGCTCCAGTTACCCAGCCGAAAAACAGAAGAATGATGACGCCCTGCTCGTAAAGCAATTCCGAAGACACAAAGAAATGGGACAAGGTCAAAACCGCCACCGGCACTAGAATGGTTAGAGCCGCCGCCGCGAGCCAAGGCAAGCGGGAAGGCTTCGCCGGTCGCCGCTCAACAATGGCGGTGTAAATGGAATCGGGGGGTACACCATCGTGAGCACGTGCTTCACCGATGACATTTCCCGCACTCAGAAACATCGAGCCCTTGAAAAAACCATGGGCTATCAAATGGAAAATGGCGAGGGGAAAAGCGCCCACGCCGCACTCCATGACCATGAAACCCATCTGCCCCATGGTGGAATAGCCCAGAGAGCGTTTCACATCATTTTGAATCAACATCATGGCCGAGCCGATAATCGCCGTGACCAAGCCCACTATGAAAGCCATGTGCAGAGCGCCTCCCGCATACTCGAAAACCGGTGCGAAACGATTAAAAAGAAATCCACCGGCATTGACGATGCCTGCGTGCATCAATGCGGAAACCGGGGTCGGTCCGTCCATGGTATAAGGCAACCATCCATGGAGTAAAAACTGTGCAGAGCGGGCGAAAGCCGCAAAAGCCAGAAGAAAACCCACCAGCTCCGGAATAGATAATCCCCAAAAAGCATGAAGATGCGGATTTATCTGTATCTGCGTAAAAATAACTGGCAGGGATATGGAATGGTAGGTTTTGATCAACACAAATGCGGCGAACCAAAGCGGCAAGTCGCCTGCCCGGTAAGTGATTTGTGTCCAGAAGGCGTAGCGCCCCGCTGCGGGGCGGTTGGTATCATGGCCGAGGAGAAAATAAAGAACCACACCGACGAGGAACCAGGTCACCAGCAGGGTAACCAAATCTGCCGCAGAAACCATGAACAAAATGATCGCAGTCATTAGATCCAATAAGGCAAAGAACCGTGTATAGTTCGGTTCTTCAACCATGTACCGTACCGAGTACATGTGTACAAGCAAACTAATTCCACTGACAAATACCCACATGATCAAACTGAGGGGATCTAACCAGATGCTGCCCCAATGGATACCGATATGTACCACCTGCGAATGGCCAGCGACCACATAGTAGCCGAGCATGACCAGTGACAGAAAAAAAGTGACCAATGTGGCTATCACGCTGACCCGTGCAGATATTCTGCGTTTTGAACGCAGGAAAAGAAATATAATGATTGCCGACAACACCAGCAGAAATGGTGTGATTATTGTCAGAATTTCCATCTCGTCCTCTTACGCCTCCCTATAAAGCTATTTGGTCATGGAAATATAGAGTTGTGGTAATTTTCCTGGCATTTTATCGACATGATCCAGAATCAAATAATTACGTTGACAGAAAATCATAAATACATATTTGTCGGCATAAAGATCTAATAACAAAAAGAACGTGCGGATACCCTTACGATTAATATATTCCACCGTTTTTTGTATCGAAACGCAAATATTGGGGATCGCGCACATCATTATCGGCGGGTTCACCATCTGTCAGAAAAGAATGAGTGTTTTCTGGCTTGGATGCTGATCTAGCAAATGTCCCGCATGACGTAAAGTGGCACCCATGCGCGTGGAAAGCTGTCCCGTCATGTCGGCAAGACGTCCTTTCACCTTATCATCGTAGGACGTGCCGAAATCTTTGAACTTACAGAATTCTACATCGTGGCGTCCGTTGTAATCGAAGCCGCAAAGCATATATGGATCACCGATACGCCCAAGCGCCTCAGCAAGTAACGCCGTAGCTTCCCGAGCAAGTTGTAACACGCCCACATCGCCTTCACTGCGCGTTCTCAGGAGATCATTGGTGGATTCTGAAAGATCCATCAACAGCATGACTGAAAGATCGTGGATGTTCCGTTGGGTACGAATACTAATGCGCGGATCAGAACGATAAAGGCCTGCTGATTGATCTTTTTGCACAGAATACGTCCACGATGATTTTTCACTTTTTTCCGCAAGTTTTTCAGCCGTATTTGATCAAAACATTATGGACACCCGGATTCCACTGGTTTGCGCGGACGCACCAATAAACCCCGCTGCACCTGGAGACGGGTCAGTGCCGCCGCCACTCAGGTCTTGCCGACGCCCGTGTCAGTGCCAATAACAAAGAGCCCGGTGAGGCCTGCAGTATCTGAGATAACAACGTCGCTAATGGTTTTCATAGGCATTCCATGGCGTAGTCGATGCTGATTTCCCGGTCGGCCACGGGCCGGAAACGCCGGTTGGTGAAGGCCACATAGTCAGGGTGCTCATGATAGGAATCGATTACTTCCGGTGCCGCAAAGCGCACCCGCCAGCAGTAACGGTATTGAGCGCGTTCTCTCATCGCCTTACCCGTAATCACTGACCGCACTCCCGGAATGGTGCTCAGCGTCTGCTGCCCCTCGATCATCATCGCGGTCACTTCCTTTTCAGAAATGCCCATAACATTGTGGATGATCAGGTGTTCCACGAATGCCCACGGTCGACAGCATGCCAATACCTCTGCGGCCCTCCCAGCAGCACCCCACACGCGCATACAGCGCTCAGCCTCGGCGCTGATCGCTGCACCAACATCTTGAACCAAGTCCAGGTAGCCAGCGCCCGGCGCCGATTTTGCCCGGGCGCTGACCGCTGCGTTCGCGGCTTCAGCCAGCGCGGTAAAGTAGTTGATCTTGGCCACGCCATGGGCAATGAGTCGCCGAAATTGGTCATCGTCGAGCCGGGTTCTGCAGTGGATTGCCAGCGGAATACCCAGTGCCTGGTTGATGCTGCGCAGGCGCTGAATATCCAGCTTGGTTTTACCATTTGGACAGATTTGTTCCGCCCGAATGGACACCACGAGGAAGTCTACCCCCGTGCGCTCGACAAAGCCTTTCGCCTCGGCCACAGTGGTGTAGGGTAACGTGGCAGGACGCCGTTGGGCGTCTATGTCCTCTGCGTCGGGGACATAACCCAAATCCCCTTCGACCGGCACACCGCAGGCATGGGCCATCTCGACCGCGGTCTTCGTATGCGTCAGGTTATCGGAGAAAGTCGACTGTGAGGCGTCCACCATCACGCCGTTGCAACCCAGGCGGATAGCCCGCACCGCCGCTTCCAGGTTCGCTCCACGGTCAAAATGGAGGGCTACCGGCACCGCGCTACGGCGTGCCGCTGCCTCTACCCCTGACATCAGCAGCTCGAAATCGTAGTGCTCCAGGTGCGATTCGGACAGAGAGAGGATTACGGGGGCGCGAGACCGCTCGGCAGCGGCCATGACGCCCTCGACGAACTCCAGACTCACGACGTCGAAAGCACCTACCGCGTATCCGTGCGCATAGGCATGGTTCAGCAGATCTTTCATGTGCACCAAAGGCATAACGCTATCCCCCGAATGAATCCTGTACGGAAATATTTCCGTTCCCAGCGCCGCATCACCGGCACCAGCTCCGGTAATTCCTGACCCTGATCAAAGCGCTCACCCATCATCGTTCGGCTGGTGTTTCATCGGGTGAGACCCATGTAGAGGATCGGCAATTTTTCGGGCAATCTCTGCACATGATCCAGAACCACATAGTTGTTCGCGCCAAAAATGCGGGATACGTACTGGTCAGCCCGGGGATCGAGGCTCAGGCAGTAGGGAGAGATGCCGATTTGGGTCAGTTCTTCGACGGCTTTCTTGGCGTCATATCGCAGGTATTGGGGATCGCGCACATCGTTATCCGCCGGCTCACCGTCGGTGATCACCAGCAAGAGTTTTTTGTTGCTGGGCTGACGTTTCAAAATCGAGCCGGCATGACGGATCGCCGCACCCATGCGTGTGGATAGTTGGCCGCTCATCCCCGCCAGGCGAGATTTGGCATGGTCGTTGTAGGCTGCGCCGAAATCTTTGTAGCGAAAATATTCCACATCGTGACGGCCGTTTGAATCGAATCCGTGAATGGCGAAGGGGTCGCCTATTTTGTTGAGGGCATCGGCGAGCAGCACCGTAGCCTCACGTGCCAGTTGTAGTACGGTGCTTTCCGAACCCTGCACCGGATCATTGGTGGATTCGGACAGATCGATCAGCAGCAGTACTGAGAGATCACGCACCTTACGCACGTTGCGCATCATGATGCGCAAATCGGGCTGCTCGCCCATACGCATCTCAATCATGGCACGCACCGCGGCGTTCAGGTCTATTTCATCGCCATCCTCTTGCTTGCGCAGGCGCTGCACACCTTGCGGTTGCAACGCTTCGATCAGATATTTGAGTCGACCGATGACAGGCTTGTGCTTGGCCACAATTTCATCAATGATCTCCAAAGCGCCACTTTTGGCCCGCTTTTCCAGCACGGTGCACCAGTCTGGTCGCTCCAGTTGCATCTGGTAATCCCACTCCGGGTAATGATAGGGCTCCGGCGGTGGCTCGCGGCCTTCTTGCTGATTGAGACTGGTGGCTTCCTCATCGCGGAAGAATTCGCTGGAGAGTACCCATATTTCGTTGGCATCATCGCCGGCGCCGGGCACGTCGATGGCATTGACCATTTCCATCACGCTGACGTACTTGCGGATTTGCTGCGTAGTGACGCCGGCGATCACCTGCCCGACTTCGCGGACATCCTCGAACTCCCAAATATATTGGTTGTCGTCGCGATAGGGGATATCCGGCAGGCCCACGCTGCCTGAATAGACCATGCCAAGTTGCTGCATTTCCGCAGCAAGATGCAAACCGACCTCACGCGCCCATTCGGTGGAACCCAGACGATCCTGCTGCCCGTCGAACATCTGGCGACCCATCGCCACCCAAGGATGATCATCGGAATATTCCGGGTCCAGCAGAGCACGTGCCAAGCGCGCCATTAAGGACGCGGCATCGTTGCCGGATGCGGGTGTTGCCGTGTGTAGCGGCAACCAGATTTGCCTGAGGCCAGGAAACTGCTTGAGGGCGATGGCTTCCACGCGGGCATCCTCGATCAGACCAATGAGCACTCTCTGCAATGCACTCAGCCCGGTGCTGTCGAATTGATCTGTGGTGTATACCTGATGGCAGGCTGCGTGAGCGGCACTGGCACGGTATAGTTCAATGCCGGAAATGCGCATTTCCTCACCCGACGGTACCTGCCACACCAGATCATCATACGCATCGGGGAGATGGATAATGTATCCCTCGATGGAGGGTCGGTAGCCTTCGCGCTGCTCGAAGTCGCCGCTGGTGGGGCGCAAGAAGAAATCGCGCGCCCACAAGGCGCGCAAATACATGCCGATGCGGCGCTGCACGTCGATGAACAGCGTGCCTTTGCGTTCCTTTTGCAAAACGCCCATAGATTCTGGGCTTTCCAACGCGAAATATTTTGCCTGGCCATCAAAATCGGTCTTGTGCGCCTGCGCACCCCACAGCGCCCAGCGCCGCAACCCGCCCAGGGTGAGTTGGCCCAGGAGTGTGCTGAGGTGATCCAGCATCGGACGCACCCCGCGCGGCGCTTGCGCGAGCAGGGTATCGAGCAAGCGCAAATAGCCACGGAACAACTCCGGATCACCCAGTCGCGCAGCCGCCACGGGGCTGGTGGAAAACATCGCGGCAATGACGGTAGCGCTGGTCTTGGAATACATCTTGATAGCGGCGGCCAGCATTTCGTGGACGGCATCTTCGCCCAGTTCGCGCGCCACCGCCGGTGCGCTCTGAATGAACGACACCACCAGATCGGTGCCGCGTCCCAGGGACTTCAGGCTGGTCGCGCCATTCAAATAGTCATTCTCCAGTCCACGCGGGGTGAACACCCGCGCTGCCTCGTCCCAAGAGGCACGCAGTACTTCGCTAGCGTGCTCCCCGAGTTCGGCCAATATGTCCTGGTATTTTTCGAGTTCGACCGCCATCTTTGGCTCCGGATATCAGAAGAATGTACTCACCGCAGCGTCGAGTGCATCACGCATATCAGGGTCATCGGTGATCGGTCGAACCAGCGTCATACGGCATGCCGCCAATGGCTCCACACCCCGGGTAATAAGGCTGCCCGCGTAAATCAGCATACGTGTGGAGATCCCCTCGTCGAGGCCATGCCCCTTGAGATTGCGCGCACGTTCGGCGATGGACACCAGTTTGCCGGCGATTTCAACACCGACACTGGTTTCGTGGGCAACGATCTCGGCTTCAATAGCGTGGGCGGGATAGCTGAAATCCAGTGCACCGAAACGCTGCTTCGTCGACTGCTTCAAGTCTTTCATTAAGCTCTGGTAGCCCGGGTTGTAGGAAATTACCATTTGGAAATCGGGATGGGCCTGTACCAGTTCGCCCTTCTTTTCCAGCGGCAGCACACGTCGCGCGTCGGTAAGTGGGTGGATCACTACAGTCGTGTCCTGACGAGCTTCTACCACTTCGTCGAGATAGCAGATGGCCCCAAATCGCGCGGCAATGGCCAGTGGGCCGTCCTGCCAGCGGGTGCCGGAAGCGTCGAGCAGAAAACGGCCGACCAGATCGGATGCCGTCATATCCTCGTTACACGCCACGGTAATCAGCGGCTTGCCCAGCTTCCACGCCATGTATTCAACAAAGCGTGTTTTCCCGCAACCGGTAGGTCCTTTCAGCATCATGGGCATGCGTACCGAATAGGCGGCTTCGTATAGTTCCACTTCGTCGGCTACCGCACGGTAGTAAGGCATATCTTGAACGAGATATGGATCAATTTCGGGTGACATTCTTCACTCCTGAAGCCAAAAATAAGGCATTTAATCGGGCCACACCCGCCGCGGGTGCAGGTGCTTGTGCCCCTCTGAGCGCCGTGTGGAGGACCGTTCGTCCCCCGATGCGCGCGGTGATAGCGGCGGCTTCTCGTCCGGATGGGCCGTACTGCTGCCTTTCGCTTGGTCATCCGGCGCCACAGACACGCACGCCTCTGTCGTCGGCGACGGGGTATCGACTTGCTGCGCTTGAACCTGGCGTACCCCTTGCGCCAGTTTGGATCCCAACTTCTTCACAGGCATAAGACCTCCTCAATGATCGCTTCCATATCCGCCACGGCTGCTTGGGCGCGTTTGCCCAGTCCGTAGACGCTTGTCCCCTCGACCGCGGCGCTACGATAAGCCGCACGCCGCTGCATGCCGGCCTGCAATATCGGTATATCGAACTCCGCCAGGGCCTCGCGCATGGCGCGGGACAGGGCATTACGCGTTTCCAGTTGATTCAACACCAAGCCTGCACGCAGGCCTGGATTCAAGCGCCGGGCCTCGCCCAGCGCTGCCGCCATCCCCACACTGGCCCACAGATCAATCGGGGAGGGCAACACCGGAATCAATATCACCTGAACCGAGCGCATCACCGCAGCGACCAGGTCACCCTGAATAGCTGGCGGGCAGTCCACCACCACGTAGCGGTGGGTACATGCCAGTTGCGCAATGGTGGCGAAGGGATCATCGCCAGGCTGTGCCACTGGCGGCAGGCCCGTGTGGGTCGCGGCCATGGCGACCCACTGACTGATCGAACCCTGAGGATCGGCATCCACCAGGTGGGTGGCAGCGCGTTGTGCCAGACCCGCCGCAAGATTCAATGCCAACGTGGTTTTGCCGGTACCGCCCTTTTGGTTGATTACCGCGATGACCCTGTCCGCCATGTTTGCCCCTGCTGCCGCTGCTGGCGGTCCGCCGCTTTAGGCCCTGTCCGCCGTGGCCAGCGCTTCCATCTCGCCCATGAAGCTGGAGTTGCGCTCGGCCAGCGCAGCCTGACCTTCGGCATCGATACTGATGTTGACGTAGGTTTTTCCGAAGCTCACATTTGGATAGTAATCCTCGCGTTTGGACAGATCGGCCATTTGATCCAGAAAATGCCGCGTCGCAGCGTAGCTTCCAAACTCAAATCGCCAGTTCAACGTGGACAAACGTTCCTGTGGCCCTGATGCTGCCGCACTTGGATGAGTTCCAGCATTCATGACGTCTCTCCTTGATGCATCCCGGTCAACATGCCATCCAGATCACGCAAGTGACCCAGTTCCTCTTGCAGCAGGTCGGCGAATAAAGTTTGCGTCTCTGCTGCACGCACCCGGGCGCAGTAGTTGGCCGCTTCTTCGTACAGGCGGATCACGTCGATCTCCAGCCCGCGATCGATCAGTAGCATCTCCTCCAGGGATCGACCCGGACGAATGGGCGGCAGTTGCGTGCCATTGGAAGCAATACCCAATATCAACATGCGCTCAATCAACTGCTGTGCATGTCCGAGCTCTTCTTCCGCATCACGGCGGAAACGGCTACTGTATTCCTTCAACTGCCACATCGCGGTCAGGCTGGCCTGGGTGAGATACTGTTGCACGGCGGCCATCTCGGCACTGAGCGCGCGCATCAGGTAGCCCGTCATTCGCGGATCGTTCGCCATGGCCACGCCGGCGCTAGCTGAGTGACTGGCTGACCACGCCATCCAGCCCGCTGTCACTGGCATCGGGCGTCTTCGGTAGTATGTTTTCTACCTCTGAGTGCACGCGGGCGATGATATGGGCGGCCACCAGACCGTCGCCGACACGCTCACACGCATCCGCCCCGGCCCGCACTGCCGCATTTACCGCGCCGGTCTCACCGCGCACCAGCACGGTGACATAACCACCGCCTACGAACTGGCGACCCACCAGGCGCACTTCCGCCGCCTTGGTCATCGCGTCCGCCGCCTCAATCGCCGGCACCAGGCCGCGTGTCTCGATCATACCCAGTGCCACTCCGCTGACGTTTGTCATGTTCATCGCTCCATAGTTCCGGTTCGGTTGACTCAAGTAATACTGTTCATTCCACCGGGCTGCTGGGCAGAATATTCTCCACTTCACTGTGTACGCGGGCGATGATGTGGGCGGCCACCAGACCGTCGCCGACACGCTCACACGCATCCGCCCCGGCCCGCACCGCCGCATTCACCGCGCCGGTCTCACCGCGCACCAGCACGGTGACATAACCACCGCCTACGAACTGGCGACCCACCAGGCGCACTTCCGCCGCCTTGGTCATCGCGTCCGCCGCCTCAATCGCCGGCACCAGGCCGCGCGTCTCGATCATACCCAGTGCCACTCCGCTGACGTTTGCCACTTCAACTACTCCTTTTCGGTTAAAAAAATGGTTAGTTCCCTGTCTGGCTACCGCTGGGATCCCAGTGATCGATGATCCCGGCGATGGTCAGGTCAGTCAGTATCCGATAATCCCCCGCAGCGTAACGGGCGGCCGAACCGCTCACGGCAATCACCCATTTGCCTGGTGGCGCACCGACCGGGTCAGCGGCCACGCTGAGCCGGCCCTTCGCATCGGTGAGCACCCGAAGCGATGCATTCTGCAGGCCCGGTATACGTCGGGTGGCCACGAGATCAGAGACGACGCGCATGATGTCCATATCGGCCCCCTTAATCTTCCGACCAATGGTCGATGATGCCGACGATGGTAAGATCGCTCGGAAAGTCTTTACTGCCCGCCGCTTCGCGCGCTGCGGACGAACCCACGCAAATCACCCAGTCGCCAGCGACACACCCCACCGCATCCACGGCGATGCTTCTTGCACCGCCTTTTTCCTTGACCACCAGCAGTGGGCGGTGCCCCATTTCCTTGATCCGGTTGGTCGAAACCAGGGTTTTTTCCACCTGACAAATCTTCATCGCGCGTTCCGCAATACCGAGGCGCCATCCGCCTCGAGCGCTTCGATCGGGCTGCCCGAGGGCTTGTCCTGCACGGTCATGCCGCATACCAGCAAACCCTGCCGATGCAACTCTGCATAGCGCGCCTCGATCGCGGCCCTGACCCTCTGGCAGTGTTCTACCGTGCGTTCGCGACTGCCGGGCACGCGCCGGTCATAGCGGAAATGAATCGCCACCGGCACGGGTAATCCGTGTAGCACATTGATCCGGCTAAAAATCTGAATGCCCACATCGAGATCCGGCCCCCCTTCCTCCACCGTGTGCAAGTAAACGAAATACGCCAGGTTCCGTACCTGAAATTCTTCGAATCCATCCCCCACGCTGATGAAGCGTTCGTTGTGACCAATGTCCGGGTAGCGTCCCTCCCAGTTGCCGCATACATACTCAATCTGCGACAGGTTGTTGATCAGTAGCGTGGCGATGAGCCGACGCATACCCTCGTGTGGTTCGCCGTTGCCCATGCCCCAGCCGTCCGTAGCACTAGCGGCTTGAATCGCCTGATACACCTTGAGGCGTGCAGTGCTGGCGTCATCGTTGAGTGTTTCCTTATATAAGGTCAGGTTGCTGACCCAACGATACAAACTCATTTCGCCATCGGCATCGGGCACATGCACCTTGATGCCATCGGTATCCGTATCGACCCCAATCAGCAAGGTGTCTACCGAGGCCCCGCAGCAGAAGCTGTTTTCGATGGCCTGACGGAATTCACGCAATCGCCCCAGGCCGGCTTCTGCTGCATCCCTTTCGTTGCTGTGATGCGCCGCACAACCCTCGTGGGTGGGATCGGAACTACTCCAGTGGTACACCACTATTTTCAAGTACCGCGTACCCGCGTCGGCAGGCACCGGACGGCCTTCGCGATAGCGCATCAGTTCGGTCTCGATCCAGCGTTTGACGTTGGCTTCCACGTCGAACATGGCACCGGCGTAAGCCTTGCGGCTGCGCACCGCGTCATCGGGCAGACGCAGTATGTAGCGTATCAGCCCCTTCAGACGCCCGTCCGAGCACGGCGTGATATCCACCGCGTGGTAGCCACAGTCGAGCAAGAAGGAGCTCATCTCGTCCGAGTTCTGCAGCGGCGGCGCGACCTGCGTTTGCTCTGCCATGAGGCGAATGGTGTGCATGACGCACGCTCCATACAGCGCGCGCATATCCAGCTTGGCTATCCAGGCATCCTCCAGAATGCTGGCGGGCAACGTGAAGCCCAGATCCGCGTCGGCAACGCGCTGTGCGCGCTCAGGAAAATCGGCCTCATGCTGCTGGGCGGCAAGCCGCTTCAACGCCGGAATGATGGCCGCGAAGTGCCCCTTTATCGCCTGCTCGTGGGCCAGCAGGCGGCGGTTCTCCGACTCATTGCTGAGCGGGTGCCGACAAGGTCGTCCCTGGTCCATAGCGCAAGCCGGGTTAGCTGCACGCATCGGACTGTGCAGCAGTTCGTGTGATGCGAATGCCCGCGACGGCGGCCGTGCTTGTAACGCACTGGCTGGCGTACCCAGACCATAAGGGGGTCGGTTTGCTCCTGGCTGAGGGCTCAGATGCCGCCCGGGACGGTTTCTCGTGTTCATCGCAATCTCTGGTCCGTGTTGCGTGGGTGGGCGTACAGTCGCCGTCGGTATCACATCAACCTCGTGCGCCGCCGGAATAGGTAATAGAAGAGCCTTTGGCATCGTTGCCGCTGCTGCCAGTCACTCGGCTGATGGGCAACGCCGGCCGCTCGCGGTCTTTCATCTGGGAAGCCCCAAGCACCGTACCGCGTTGATCTCCACGCAAGGTTGGGTTGCGGCGCGTAGAGGTGCCTTCGGTGCCGGTAATGCTTTCATTGCGCCTCCATGCCGCCCCCGTGATGGCAAAACCCCCTTCACGTCCATCCCCGGTGAGGCGGCTGCGCGGCGCTTCCACCGGTGCAGCACCATGGGCCTCTTCCCGATAACGGAACTCGGGCGTACCGGAGACCAGACCAGCCGCCAGATTCACCGGACCGGTAATGCGTCCCACCGCGCCATAGGCGGTACCGGTAACGCGGCTGAGCGGTCTCTCCTGCGCGCTGCGCGCGGGGGTCGTGACGCTAAAATTTCCGCGGACTGCTGCCACCTCCGGGGCAGCGACTGCCGTATGCGGTGCATCGACCGGGCCACGGGTGAGTGGATGCATCCGCGTCCCATCTCCACTCTTCTGCAGTGCCCGCTGATCAGTACTCGCATAAGGGGCGCCACTCAAAACCTGCCCTTCACCACGAGCGGAACCGGTCACCTTGCTGTCCGGTCCCAGCCGGATACCGGTCATCATCGCATCGGCGACGCCACTTTGGCTCGCCATCAGAGCCCGTGCCGTGGCCTGATGGTCCGCTGTGCAAAATGCCGCGTACTGATCGGGACCGGCATATTCCGTGCCCGTGACCGGCTGGCAACCGCCATATTCATCGCCGGTCACCTTGGAACTGCGTTCCACCGACGTGCCGGATACCGGCTGCTCGTGCCAGGTGCGCATCACGCCGACTTTTTCCGGTACAGAAACGGGCTTGCGGTTGCAGGCCTGATACTGCGCCAGTCCGGCAGATTCTGTGCCCGTCACACTGGCGCACACTCCACGTTCCGTACCCGTCACGCGGTTTCCCGTGGCGGTCTCCGTACCCGTCAAAGCATGCTCGCGCAGCGTACTCATCACGCTCACCTTGTGTGGAGCGCTGCCGCCGTCGCGACACAGGCTGCCGAACGACTCCGGCTGGTAATATTGGCTGCCGGTAAGCTTGCGGCAGGATCCGGGCTCATCCCCGGTCACTCTGGCGCTGCGCCCGACTTCGGTTCCACTCACGCGCTGACCAGCCTCGGTGGCGGCTACGCTGACCTTGGCCGGCGTCAGCACTGGCCGGGTTGCGCAAAAGGATTCAAATTTGTCGGCGCTGAGATATTCGGTGCCGGTCACGGCCTTACAGGTGCCATGTTCATCTCCGGTGACCTTCACGCTGTGTCCAAGCTCGACGCCACTCACACGCTGGCCTCTGGTGGTCCGGCCTACGCCAACCTTAGCCGGAGCCGGCTCTGGGATGGCGGTGCACAATGCGCCGTATTGCTCGGTGCCGATATATTCAGTGCCGGTGATGGCCCGGCAACTGCCCGGTTCGGCGCCTGTGACCCTGGCGCTACGCTCCACCTGGGTGCCGGTCACGGATGTGCCACTCAGGGTAGTCCCTTGCTCCACTTTGGCAGGTGCTGCAGGCTTCTGACGGGTCCGGCCGCTGGGCCGACACGCGGGGTGGTCGCCGCGCCCTTGCTGACACAGCACCTCACGGCGCGCCTGGGCCGCGTCGCGCCCACTCAATCCTGCTACGGCGCAGGACGGCCTATTATTGTGCGATGTACGCGAAACATGAGTCCGAGACGGCTCCGCCGCCATCTTTCCTTGACTGGAAAGCGCGCGGCGGCGCTCCTGGCAGAGCTTGCGCACCGCAGAGGCGCTCGGCCCGGCCACTGATGCCGGGTCTTCGTCTACCAGCGCGCATGCCGCCTCAAGCAACTGCTCCCGCTCGGCGATTTCCGTTGCGTCCTTACCTTTTTTGCAGCCACAACCATTCGGGGCGGTTAAGCTTTGCGCGGCAGCCGCCGCCGCCGCTTCTACAGGCGCGACGGTGACAGTCGGTATATCCGAGGCAATTACACGAATCCCCGTATGCGCCGTAGAGTTGGCCTGCGCAAGCCCTATGGCGCCACCCTGCGACAATGCCTCACGGCGCGCACGGGAAAGCGACTTGCCGGTAGCCCCTGTCGCCTCCATGGCGGCCATATTGCTCGCTGTCCGCACTGGTGCGGACGGTTTTGCCCCCAGCGCGGCGGCACCGTTGTGTGACAGCGCCCGCCGCCGCTCCAACGCAGCGGCACGTGTCGAGCGCGGAGATGCCATATTGTTTGCCATAGAGTCGCTCATGCCTTGATCCTTCCGTATCCATCAAACCCCTGCGCAGGCTAACTGCCGGATAGCCCGCACCCATCTTGCTTATCGCCCGCGAAACACCACAAAGGAGCTGCCCTGGCTCTGCGAGTAGTTGTCATACCCGATCAGACGCACATGGTGGTCGGGATGGGCGCGATGGCACGCCTCCAGTTCGGCAATAACGGTGTCCACCGACTGCTCGCCGAACATGGGCAGCTTCCACATGTACCAGTAGTATTTCGAGGCGCGTTCAGGCTCCACATGCTCGATGCCGGGATTCCAGCCCTGACTTACGAGATAGGCGATCTGACGGCGCATCTTTTCCGGTCCCATTGCCGGCAAATAGGAGAAGGTTTCGTACTTGGGTGTGGAGTTGTAGTCTTGAATGTCAGCCATTTTCTATCCCTTTCTTTGGCGCGCGGAGCGAGCCGTCAAGCCACACGCCGCGCGGGTTTTCGTTTGTGCCTTTGCGATTACGGTCCCGGAATCAGCGGTTCACTACGTCCAGCTTGTCTACGGTGTCGAACTCGAACTTGATCTCTTTCCAGGTTTCCAGAGCAATCTTCAACTCCGGGCTGTCTTTTGCGGCGTTGGTGAGGACGTCCTTGCCCTCGCGCTCCAGATCACGCCCTTCATTGCGCGCTTCTACACAGGCCTCCAGCGCAACGCGATTGGCAGCTGCTCCGGCAGCGTTGCCCCATGGATGCCCCAGCGTACCGCCACCAAACTGGAATACCGCATCGTCGCCGAAGATCGCTAACAGCGCTGGCATGTGCCAGACGTGGATGCCACCAGAAGCCACGGCGAACACGCCTGGCATGGAACCCCAGTCCTGGTCAAAGAAGATGCCGCGACTGCGGTCCTCGGGGACGAATGACTCGCGCAGCAGGTCGACCCAGCCCTGAGTGGCGCCGCGGTCACCTTCCAGCTTGCCAACCACTGTGCCGGTATGCAGGTGATCACCACCCGACAAACGGAGCGCCTTGGCCAACACACGGAAGTGGATGCCGTGATGCGGATTACGGTCCACCACCGCATGCATGGCACGATGAATGTGCAGCAAGATGCCGTTCTTCCGGCACCAACGCGCCAGGCCGGTATTGGCACAGAAACCGCCGGTGAGGAAGTCGTGCATGATGATGGGCATATTGAGTTCCTTGGCGAACTCGGCACGCTCATACATTTCCTCGGGCGACGGCGCTGTAACATTTAAATAATGTCCTTTGCGCTCGCCAGTTTCAGCTTCGGCTGTGTGGATCGCGTCGGCCACGAACAGAAACCGATCGCGCCAGCGCATGAAGGGCTGCGAGTTGACGTTCTCATCGTCCTTGGTGAAATCCAGACCACCGCGCAGACACTCGTAGACCGCACGACCATAATTCTTGGCGGACAGGCCGAGCTTGGGCTTGATGGTACAGCCGAGCATCGGTCGGCCATATTTGTTCATTTTGTCGCGCTCGACCTGGATGCCGTGGGGCGGTCCGTTGCAAGTCTTGACGTAGGCGAGCGGAAATCGCACATCCTCCAGGCGCAGCGCACGCACGGCCTTGAAGCCGAACACGTTACCCACCAAAGAGGTGAAGACGTTAACCACAGACCCCTCTTCAAACAAATCTATGGGATAGGCAACAAAAGCGTAAAAGCAGGTGTCATCGCCTGGCACATCTTCAATGCGATAGGCGCGGCCCTTAT
The DNA here is from genome assembly GCF_027322205.1 of Acidithiobacillus sp. Classification (GTDB taxonomy): domain Bacteria; phylum Pseudomonadota; class Gammaproteobacteria; order Acidithiobacillales; family Acidithiobacillaceae; genus Acidithiobacillus. Next base: position 3,387 of record NZ_DAHVHY010000007.1, on the reverse strand, counting down.
AGTAATCCATGTCAGTCAGCAAATCGGTCCACACCGTGGTCCAGGTGCCGGTAGAAGACTCGGCGGCTACTGCGGCGGCGGCTTCTTCTCGATCCACGCCTGGTTGCGGCGTAATCTTGAAACAAGCTAGGATATCGGAATCCAAAGGCACGTACTCGGGGGCCCAATAGGTCTGCCGGTAGTCCTTTACACCGGCCTCATACTTTTTTACGGCCATGCTTGCTCTCCTTGTGTCATGGTAGGCAACGATGATTGGAACCACTGGTTAGGTTCCAATGCTTGAGTGGCATTGTGGACGATCTGTTAATTCATAAAAGTTAAATATATTTACTATTATAATTTACTATGGTTTACTATTGGTATGTCCATTCGTCACGCAACCTTGCACCAACTCAGGATCTTCGCCGCCGTAGCTCGGCATATGAGCTTCGCCCGTGCCGCTGAAGAATTGCATTTGACGCCACCCGCTCTGTCTATTCAGGTCAGGCAACTCGCCGAGGCCTTGGGTCAGCCTCTCTTCGATCAGATTGGTAAGAAAATCTATCTGACAGCGGCCGGGGAAGCGCTGACGTCGGCTTGCCAGGATGTTCTGGACCGACTGGAATATTTCACCCAGGAGTTGGCCGCCCTCCAGGGGCTGGAGAAGGGCAGTTTGAAGGTGGCCACGCTCTCCACGGCGAAATATTTTATCCCACGTCTGTTGGGGGGGTTCTGCACGGAGCATCCTGGTGTCGATACCGCCCTGTTTATTGGTAATCGGGAAGCCTTGCTGGAGCGGCTCGTGCATAATCAGGACGATCTTTACATCCTGGGTCAGCCGCCGGAACACATGAATGTTATTGCGGAAACTTTTGCTGACAATCCCTTGGTGGTGGTGGCCCGATCGGACCATCCCCTGATGCAGGAAAAGGATATCGAGCCATCCCGTCTGCGGGACGTGCCATTTATTTTGCGCGAGCCCGGTTCGGGAACGCGCCTGGCCGCAGAAAAGTTTTTCGAGCAACATGGCGTCGCTCTCAAAACGCGTATGGAGTTTGGTAGTAATGAGGCCGTCAAACAGTCCGTGGCCGGCGGTTTAGGCATTGCCGTGATCTCTGCCAGTACGATACGTGCGGAACTCGCCAGCGGAAAACTGGCGATACTCGACGTGCGTGGTTTTCCGCTGGAGCGCAAGTGGTATGCAGTCTATCCGGCTGGAAAGCAGCTTTCTCCAATCGTCAAGGCCTTTATGGAGTACCTGTTCGCTGCATCGGCTCATGGTGAAAGTGGACAGCGATAGGACAAAGGGCCACCGACGGTAAAAGGAGAAAGGGCCATCTGCGACGCGGGGTCGGAGAACACACCCAACCGGTGTGCAGGAGAGCTTCTGAAAACCTGTTGCTATACCTCGTCGCTGGAATCTACGGCATGCACTCTGACTTTATGCCGGGGCTGCACCAATTTGCCGGATGCCTCCCTCGCGAGTCAGCGCGCCAACATAATGATCGTTGCGAGCGTTGCACCTGCAAGGGCTGAATGTGTAGTACACGATGCGATGCCGCTGCCAGCCTTCGCCAAGGGTGGAGTGCTTGAAGCTTGAACAGGACAAACAGGTTTGGGCGATGGCCCCGATCCGGAAGAAGGCGTCATTGGCGCTTTCCTGACCACAAGGTATCCGTTCCATGTCGAAGCCGATTTTGAGCTCCTTGATGCCATTTTCGGAGTGTTCGTCCCGCTGGCAGTACCAGATCAGCACATCGGCGGTACTGCCGGGACGATTCAGGATTGTATGCGCTGCCTCGGAGTATGCCTGGCGCCCGTAGACGGATACCTTATGACATAGGCATCAGGGCGACACATGGATGATCATAACTGCCAGAACGAGTGTGATGCTCAGCAGAATGGCACCATAGAGACCGTAGAGAAATTTGTGGACATGATAACAACCTTCGTCCACTTTTTTGACCGTGCGAATGAAGTTGATACCACCGATCACCAGATTGGTGATACCGAGGAGAATAAAGATGATACCCATCCCGGAAAAGCCTGCTCCCATGACCAGCTTGGTGTGCAGCATGATGGATAGCTGCTCCAGAAAGAAGTCGAACTTCTCAATGACAAAACCAAAGGCAATCAGGCCAATACCCGTTCGCACCCAAGCTAGGAAAGTGCGTTCGGCGGCCATGTAAATGCGCGGATCAATGATTTCTTTTGCAGCCACGGGGGGTCCTTTTTCGATGTGCTTCAAGTCTGACATAAAGCGAAATCCTATCACAAAAATTAGGGCGATGGCGGGCCAGGTCAGCCAGTTGAAAAGTTCGGTAAAGAAATGCGCCAACGTAGCGTAATGCAGTGCCTTAAATAGCACAGCCAGGCGCGCGGAAACCAGGCCGGTGCCGATGGCGACGAAGAGGAGTTTGAAATAACCTAGATAGGTGCGCTCCAAGGCCATGTACAGCCGAGGTTCTTGAACCGTCGGCAGGTGTCTCAGGAACATCATGGATAGAGTGACTGTCGCTGATGGGACATCTAAGGTACCTGTGGGGTGACAACGGCGGGCAGTGTAACGTGAAAAACCGGGTGTGAGAAGGTCGAAAAATGATTGACCTTGAAGCCTATGCTTGATATTTTATGCCCTCTCCAGATGAGGTTGCTCATTTTGGGCGGTTAGCTCAGTGGTAGAGCACTGCCTTCACACGGCAGGGGTCAGTGGTTCGAAACCACTACCGCCCACCAATTAAAACAAATGGTTACGCGTGTGGCTTGAGTTCGCCATACGTGTTGTGCCATTTCTGTGCCAATGCTTGCAACAGCAGTTGCTATACATGGTCCCCTGTACTGGAGACCGATATGGCAACATTTTGCAAACGTGGTAAGCGCTGGCTGGCACGAGTACGGCGAGACGGGCAGGAAACGTCCAAGACATTCCCCACCAAAATCGAAGCCCAAGCGTGGGCTTCGATCATTGAGTCCGAGCTGGTCAGGGGTGTCTACCAGGATCGCTCCGAGGCTGAACGGGTCAGCTTGGCCGACCTGATAGACCAGTATCTGGTCAAAATCACCCCTACCAAGAAAGGCGAGGCTTCGGAGCGTAACCGTTTGCTGGCTATGCGGCGGCACCCCATCGCGGCCCTGAAAGTGGCGGCCATTTCTGGCATGGTAATGGTTCGTTATCGGGATGAGCGCCTCAAAACAGTAAAACCGGACACTATAAATCGTGAGTTGAGTTTGCTTCATCATGTTTTTGAGGTGGCGAGGAAGGAGTGGGGCGTCGGTATTCCGGTGAATCCGTTAAGTATGGTCAGGCGCCCGAGGAACGCCCCGGGCCGTGAACGACGACTGCTCCCCGGTGAAGAAACTCGATTGCTGGCAGCTTTGGAAGTGATAGAGAGGCGGGCCGATGGTACT